>JAAXHZ010000120.1 GCA_012270625.1 Dehalococcoidia bacterium
GTGTACGACAAGACGGTCGCACCGGAGGGCCGCCACGTGCTGTCGATGTGGGTATATTTCCTACCACCACATGTCCGGGACGGCTCTTGGCCCGAGATGAGACAGCAGTTCGGCGAGCGGCTCATCGACGAGGTGTCCAAGTACGCCCCCAACTTCAGGGAGGCCATAATCGACTGGACACTTCTGACCCCGGAGGACATCGAGGAGCGCATCGGCCTCACCGACGGCAACATAAGGCATATCGACATGGTCCCGCAGCAGATGATGTCGCGGCGGCCTCTGCCTGGGTGGTCCGACTACCGGACTCCGGTCGAGGGCCTCTACCTATGCGGCGCCGGAACGCATCCAGGAGGCGAGGTGACGGGCGCGCCCGGGCACAACGCCGCTCACGTCGTTCTGCGGGACCTGGGCCGTTGAACACACGCAGCGCCTGGCAGCCTGACTCGGAATTGACTGTGCCGCAAATCCGGTGTTAGCATCCGCAGGTCTTTTCGCCTGCCATCTGAGAATGCTCACGGACCTTCAGTGAACCTAGCTCCCCGACTCGCGCATAGAACCCCTTTCTTCTACGGATGGGTAGTGCTGGGGTCGGCCAGCAGCACACAGATAGTCAGAAACGCAGCGGCCAGCCTGACCATCGCAGTGTTCATGTTCCCCCTCGCCGAGGATCTTGGCTGGAGCCGCACGCTAATAGCGGGCGCAGCCAGCTTCGGTGGACTGGCAGCGTCGGGGGCGTCGCCGGTCGTGGGCTGGCTAATAGACCGATACGGAGCGCGGCTCGTGCTTGCTGTGAGCGTGTTCATCCTCGGCCTATCCACTATCTCTCTGGCGTGGGCGACCGTGCCGATAGCGTTCTATCTCGCCTACGGTGTCGGGCGCGTCATTTTTTCCAGTCCCGTGCAGATCGGCGCGTCGGTCGTCGCGTCGCGCTGGTTCATCCGTATGCGCGGCAGGGCGAGCGGTATCCTGTTCTTGTCCCACTCAGTCGGCATGATCGTGTTTCCGCTGGTCGCCTCGATCGTCATAGACATGAGTGGCTGGCGAGACGCCTGGATCGTGCTGGGCGTGATCGTGTGGGCAGTCGCGCTATTGCCCGCGACTCTGCTGATAGCTCAGAGTCCTGAGGACGTTGGACTGAGACCCGATGGGGATGACGCGACCGACGCGGACGAAGACTCCAATGGGGCAGCGGACGATGAGCCTGGATGGACTCTGAAGAGCGCAATGAAGACGCCTGCCCTTTGGATACTTGCCACCGCGACGGGGGCGCTTTTCCTGATGCAGGCCGGAATCAACACCCATCTCGCCGCGTTCTTGCGCGACGAGGGCCTCAGCCCAGTGTTCGCGGGAGTGGGCGTCGGTCTAAATGCGGCGTTCCTCGGACTCGGCAGCATCGCGTGGGGATGGATCGTCGAGCGTCTTCCGGCACGACATGTGATGACCGGCGTAGCGGCGACCATGGCGCTCGGCGCTGTGCTGTTCATGACCACTAACTCGACGTCGCAGGCGCTGCTGTACTCAGCGGTATTCGGCTTCGGACTGGGAGGCATGCTCTCCGTGCCGCCGGTCGCATACGCCGACTACTACGGGCGACGCTCGCTCGGCACGATAAGAGGCGTCACGGAGCCGTTCACGAGTCTCGGGCAGGCGATCGGAGCGGTGGCTGCCGGCGCAGTGTTCGACATGACCGGCAGCTATGAGTATGCCTTCATCGCATTCGCCGCACTCGGTGCGCTGACAATGCTGATGGTGCAGCTCGCCAGGCCTCCGAGATATGTACCAGAGGCCACGACCGAAGGATCCTAGCTTAGTTGGAGCCAGGCCCCCTCTCCATCGAGTATGGCTGCCAGCGAACCAGGTCGGTCTTGACAAGCACTGACGGATTGACACAGGTCCTGGGCCATCGTCCGCTCAACACAAGCGAGATCTCCTGCCCTACCCTGCGGCGCGCTTCCGGCGACATCCTTGCCGATGCAGAGGCGACGTGTGGCGTCAGGGTGACGTTGTCCATCTTCAGCAGAGGGTTGTCCGGATGCGGCGGCTCGATCTCGGTCACGTCGAGGCCAGCGCCAGCGATCCACCCCTCATCGAGGGCCCTGATCAGCGCAGCCTCATCTACCGTCGGCCCGCGACCGTTGTTAATGAACAGAGCAGTCGGTTTCATGCGTCGGAAGTGCTCTTCTGTGAGCATGTGGTGAACCTCAGAAGTCGATGGAGCATGCATCGAGACGAAGTCAGACCGCTCCAGCACCTCGTTCAGGCTGACCGGCTCAACTCCGTAGCTGGTCATCGTCAACTCTTCGATGTATGGGTCGAAGGCGATCATGCGGAGTCCGAAAGGCGCCGCGCGGATGGCGGTCGCCCTGGCAACGTGCCCGAACGATATGAAGCCGAGGGTCTGGCCGTACAGTCGTGGGAACTGGTTCAGGTAGGGTCTTCCCTCGCCGTAGCGTCCAGTTCGGACCATCTCGTCCATGAGTGTCAGACGCCGGAACGTCGCGAGCAGCAACATCATTGTGTGGTCAGCGACCTCCTCGATGAAGGTGTCAGGGACGTTGGTGACGGGTATGCTGCGCGCGGTAGCGGCAGGAACATCGACCGTGTCCGCGCCGACACTTCCTAGAGCGATAATCTTGCAGTTTTCGAGGCTGTTGATGATCGCCTCAGTGATACGGTCGCCACGCGCGATCAGAGCGTCGCAGTCACGAACCTGTTCGATGATCTCGCCCTCACTGGCAGCCTCGAACTCAACGATCTCGGCGTCTATGGTCGAGAGGTACTCCATCTCGTAGTCGTACTCTCCGCCTCCGAGGGCGTAGGTTACGTTAGTGGGCTTCTGTACGGCGACTTTGAATCGGGCCATTGGTTAGTTCCTCCGTTGGATGCTGGATTGCCGCCCACGAGGGAGCGGGACGCGATTAGGATAGAACGATGATATGAGGAATGTCCAGATTATTGACAGTCAGTAGGGCCTTTGCTAGCATTCCCCAAAGTGGACGACCTATCTGATAGATCTATCAGCAGCTCCGCGCCTGACTTGGGCATTGTTATCTGCCCCTCAGTTAGGCGTTTTTTTGTGTCCGCGCTATGACTTCGTTCGCCACCGTCATCCTCGCGGCGGGAGAGGGCAAGCGCATGAAGTCCCGCACTCCCAAGGTACTGCACACCGTCTGCGGCAAGCCTATGGTGTCATTAGTATGGGAAGCGGCCCGAAAGGTCGGGCACGATCCGATCATCACAGTCGTGAGAGACGCTTCGTCTGCTATCGTCGGCACGTTGGACAACTCCTGCGAATACGCATTCCAGGCAGAGCCTCTTGGTACCGGAGATGCGCTGCTTTGCGCCAGAGACGCCGCCGGAGACTTCGACAACATCCTGGTGATGAACGGCGACATACCGTTGGTACAGCCAGGCACGTTGATAGAGCTAACAGAGGTCCACCTGCGATCAGAAGCCCCTGTTACCATGCTGACCGCAACCGTAGATGAACCCGATGGTCTGGGTCGCGTGGTGCGCGATTCGTCAGGGCTGGTGAGAGCCGTGGTCGAGCGCTCGGAAGCGGACGCCGAGACGCTTTCGCTGACAGAAATAAACGCCGGCGTTTACTGCTTCCGCGCAGACTGGTTGTGGGACAACTTGGCGCGCGTCCAGGCCTCGACTTCAGGAGAGATTTTTCTGACTCACCTGATTGGCATGGCGGCTGATTCCGGGTACGACGTGGCAACTCACCGTGCGAGTGATCCAACCGAAGCGCTTGGAGTCAACACGCGCGCCGAGTTGGCGTCGGCCGAATCGGTCATGCGCAAGCGCATACGAGAGAGGTGGATGCTAAGCGGTGTTTCAATGCCTGACCCGCAGTCGGTCTATATCGACTGTGACGTTGTGATAGGCGCTGACACCGTCGTGCTCCCTAACACGCATATTCGAGGGGGAACTCGGATTGGCGTCGAGTGCGAGATAGGGCCAAATTCAATCATCGAACATTCGAGCATTGGAGATCGAGTATTGGTGGTCGCCTCAGTCGTAGAAGAATCGACCCTGGAATCGAATGTCGATGTGGGACCCTTCAGCCACATCAGGCCCGACACGTACCTAGAGGCCGGAGTCCACATTGGGAACTTTGCCGAAGTGAAGAACAGTCGTATCGGTCAAGGAACCAAATCGGGACACTTCAGCTACATCGGAGACGCGCAAGTGGGGTCCAACGTCAACATCGGCGCGGGGTCGGTCACGTGCAATTTCGATGGTGAGCGCAAGCACCAAACAGTCATAGGCAATGACGCTTTCATAGGGTGCGACACCATGATGGTGGCTCCGGTCACCATCGGGGACAGGTCGTACACATCAGCGGGGTCGGTGATCAACAGGAGTGTCCCGCCGGATTCAGGGGCGATAGGAGCGCCAGCTCGCATAAGGCGAAGGCGTGTCGAAGAGAGCGACACCGAATCCAGCTCCAGCCGGCCAGCGGGACCTCCAACATCGGAGCACTGAATTGGAGAGCGACAGTACGTTATCGGCGCTAGCATTGGGGATCTCGGTACTGGTGTACGCTATCACCGAGCTGGGAGCCGCGTCCATCGCCGGTAGGCTCCAGACGCTGACGTCGAATGTCCTAAATGGACAAGCAAGTCAGTCAGGGCCGCTTCGTCTGGTAATGGACATCCCTGCCGGACCCACCGCGCCACTTCGACTGCTCAATCTCATAGCGTTGGCGGCGGCGATGATATCCGTAACGGCGGTCATCTGGTCGGTCTGGGGGGTGAGGTGGGAGCTGACTTCAGCGGGCGCCGTCGTAGTGCTGCTTGGCCTAGCCGCAGTCACCTATGTTGCGCGGTCTCTCGGAATGCGTCATGCGGACCGTCTCTGCAAGGTCATGCCGAGGGTCGCATGGCTTCTGTCATTCCCACTTCGACCAGTTCTTCTGATCGAGGCTATGATTATCAAAAGCCCTCTCACGGAGGTGACGACGACGCCCGATCCTTCACTAGACTTCACACTTGCAGTCGAATCGACTGAAGAGATGCTGGATGAGCACGAGGTCAGGATGATCCGGGGAGTGGTCCAGCTCGATAAGACTGTGGCACGCGAGATCATGGTGCCGCGAGTGGATATTATCGCGGTTGAATCCGAGAGCTCACTGGAGTCTCTGGTGGACAAGATGAACACGGCCGGTCACAGCCGCGTTCCGATTTATGAGGGAGACCTCGATCACATCGTTGGCGTCGCTCATGCCCGGGATGTGCTGCAGCAGCTGGCCAGGGCCGAAGACATCTCAAGCACCGCAGCCCAGCAGGTCAGCAGAAAGCCCCTGTTTATTCCTGAGTCCAAGACTCTTGAGGGTCTTCTCGAGGTCTTCAGAGAAGAGCGCACGCACCTCGCGATTGTGGTTGACGAGTACGGTGGCGTCTCAGGCATTGTCACAATCGAAGACCTGCTCGAGGAGATCGTTGGAGAGATACAAGACGAGTTCGACGCTGAAGAGCCGGAGATCCAGAGGATAGGCGACTCCGAATTCGTTGTGGACGCTGGTATGCCTATAGACGAGCTCAACGAGTCGCTTGGAGTGAACGTAGTTGGCGGCGACGGGTTTGACACCATCGGGGGGTTTGTCTTCGACCGGTTGGGGAAGATACCTGTCCCAGGAGACAGGGTCGATCACGCAGGCCTGAGCATAGAGGTCGTACGGACGATAGGGAGACGGCCCACGACGCTGCGGATCTCTCTCTAGTATCTCATCAGTACATGATACGAAGTCGGCTGCAACAGCCTGATTTGATTGGTCGCAGGGGGTCTTTTCATTATCTACACCCCCGGACTCTCACCCCCTAGGGCCCCTCTCCCTCAAGTCTGACAGGGGTAGGCATCCGTACTTTTCACCCCAACCCCAACCCTCTCTCTGAGGGAGAGGGAGTCGTTAGTACCCATGCTTGGCTGTACACGTTTATCTACCACGGTCAGACCCTGAGTGAGAGGGAGCGCCTGTTGGTCGGTACTCATACTCGTCTGTACGCGCACCTGCCTACCCTCGTCAGACCTGAGGGAGAGGAGGGAGGATTCGCCGGTATTCATGGTCTTGGCTGCACGATTGCCTACCCCTGTCAGACCTGAGGGAGGGGGACATCGATCAATGGACACAGCCGCCATTCAGCGGGGAGAAGCCGAGCGCCGCGTTGGCGTTGATCGACCGGGAGTCCCTATATCCCAATACGACAAGCGACGCCTCCTCAGAGGAGGCGTCGCTTCGCTAAAGCTAAGGTAGGCAGCTAGATTCTATACGCCGTGGCCAGTTGGGCCTACTTTTCAGCGATGACCAACGGAGCGGTGGCAGTGGAACCCATGTTGCCGGCGGCTCTGAGAGTGTACACGCCTTCATCGAGTGGGTTGGCCGCGTCCACTGAGAATGCGCCGGACTCATTCGCTGTCACGCCACCAAATATGCGGTTGCCTCCGCCCTCGGCCGCTCCGACGGCGATGAGGGACACAACCTCGTTGGGCATGAATCCAGCGCCCCAGATCTTGATTGCCTCCTCCGGAGGTGTCGCGCTTGCCACCAAGCTGGTGTCAACCGCGGTCATTGACTCGGGTGCGCTGGCGACCGTGACCGGAACGCTGGCCCTGCTGCCGTCTGAGCCGTGGGCCAAGAATGTCCTCTCTCCGATGGCACGGGCCTGACTTGCTGACGCGCCGCCGATCTCATCGAAGGAGATGCTGAATGCGCCGGCTTCATTGGCCTGCACCTGCGCGCCTCGTGCGCCGCCAGCGATTATCGACAGATTCTCGTCGACTCTAAGCTGGAGCACAATCGGCTCGCCCGGAAGGAATCCCGAGCCTCTTACGGTTACAGAATCGCCTGATGTTGAAATGGTGGACTTACTGAGTTCTATGGCAGCTTCAGGGGAAACTGCCGGAGCGCCCGCAGCGCCCGGAACGCCCTGGGGACCCGGAGGTCCGGGAGCTCCCGGGTTACCCGGGTGTCCTGGCAGACCGGCTAGTCCAGGCTCTCCCTGAGGACCCTGAGGGCCGGGGGCACCCGAGTTACCAGGGTTTCCTGGCAATCCAGGAACTCCGGGTTCGCCTGGCGGTCCCTGACATGCTATTAACGCTAACACAAGAACTGAAGAAAGCAGGGCTGTAACTATGCCCTTAATGGGGAAGTGCCTTCTCATCTGACCCCCTCTCGAGATGATTCCTTTTGGCTAATGTCCATCCGTCGGACCGATTGTTGAGACTATCGTCAATCGGACATACAAGTCTCCCGCCGGTAGAGCCGACGGTGCACAAATGCGGCATAATCATATTCACCCAGTACCTGTATGTCAAGTGCTTCAGCACCCACTTAACGGCCCTTATGGGGAGCCTCGTGAGGCCTTCACGAGCCGCACAGACCTCACCCAAAGCATATTCCGCTGAAGACGCATCTGAATGCAATTCACCTTGTTCTCCGGAGATCCACTTGCTATATTGATGAACCATTAGCGCCCCCGTAGCTCAGCGGATAGAGCACTGGCCTCCGGAGCCAGGTGCGTGGGTTCGAGTCCCGCCGGGGGTACTCTCTTAATCCTGTCGCCATTGGCTCGGCGCGTCTCTCAGCCGCTCCATACCGATGGCATCGCATAGTGCGACATAGTCGTTGCGTGGAACACCTGTCCAGCGCAGGTCGTCGAGATCCTCGAGCAGGGGCACGTCGGTTCGCAGAGTCGCGAGCGTCCGGTACAACTCGGCTTCGGCTCGCCGCTCCGAGAGATTCGCCGCCAACGATCTCGCTCCTCGCACCGCTACCGTCCAGTCATCGTGCGACTCAGGAATTGCCTCAAGGTGACCGTACTCGGTCAGAACCGTCGCTGTACCCTTCGCGCCCCAACGCGGGACACCGGGAATGCCATCAGCGGAATCCCCTACCAGTGCGAGATAGTCAGGGATAGACGACGGGGGAACGCCGTACCTCTCGATGACATCGGCTTCGGTATAGGTGATGTCGCGCCTGCGATCCCAGACCACTACGCGGGAGCCGTCAACGAGGTTCATCAGGTCTTTATCTACTGAGCAGACCACGACCCGGTCTATCTCCGGCGCTTGCTTCCAGCGAGTCACCGCCGTAGCGATAGCGTCGTCGGCCTCGAACTCCACAATCGGCCAGGTTACGATACCTAGAGATCTCGAAGTCAATTCGGCGAGATCGAACTGCGCGGCAAGGTCATCCGGGACTCCGTCGCCGGTCTTGTATCCTTCGAACAGGTCGTTTCGGAACGATTCGACGACGTGGTCGAACGCACATGCGATGTAAGCAGGCTGCTGCTCGCGCAGGAGCAGCAGCAGAGTCTGTAGAAGCCCCGCAACGGCGCCGACCAGCGTACCATCGGGCGAGGTTCTGGGGGGCGCGCCATAGTAGGCTCGGAAGAGCTCGTAGGTGCCGTCAACCAGATACAGACTCGACATCAGAACCAGTTGGCCTTGTCCACGACGTTCTTCAAGTCGTGGCCTTCGCTGAATCTGACGCAGTTCTCGATAAACAGATCGGTTCTTCGATCGTCCAGATAGGGGCCATCGCCCGCGCAGTGCGGAGTAATGATGACGTTCGGCATCTTCCACAGCGGGTGATCGGAAGGCAGCGGTTCGATCTCGAAGACGTCCAGGGCCGCGCCCCTGATCTCGCCAGCCTCGAGAGCAGTCACCAAGTCGTCAAGCACCACAGTGGCGCCGCGGCCGATGTTGATGAAATAGCCAGTCGGCTTCATCTGCCTGAAACGTTCGAGAGAGAACAGTCGCTGAGTCTCAGGCGTCTCAGGCACTGTGACGATCACGAAGTCCGCGCGAGGCAGCACTTCATCGAGACTGTCAGGCGTCACCAGCTCCAATACTCCCGGCGGTGGAGAATCAACGCGAGGATCGACACCTATTACGTTCATGCCGAACTCGGCGCACAGCCGAGCGGTCTCGCCGCCAATGCCGCCCACACCCACAACTGCGGCGGTCGCGTCGGGCAGATTGACGATCTCATAGCCGGGCTGCCACTCGGAATCGACCTGCTGCCTGATGTACACGTGCAGACCGCGAGCAAAGGCCAGCACGTAGGACATGATGTGATTGGAGATGTGATCGTTGTAGATGTCTCTTGTGTTGGTGACGACGACATCGCTGTCGATCAGCGCCTGATGATAGTATCCGGCGCGAGGGCCTGCCTGGGGACATGCGATCCACCGGAGGTTGCTGCCGCGCTCGAACACCTCGGGAACTATATTGCCGAAAGCAGCGTCGGCTTCGCCGATCATCTCCATAGCTTCGCCTGCCGAAGTGGCCACGTTGACTTGGATCCCGGGTATCCTTTCGCGCAGGAGGTCGGGCCACTCGTTAACACGGCCACGCTCCGGCGCGCCCTCATCGAAGATAAGCAGGTTGAATGACATAGGGTTCTCCTAGACTAGTGGTGGCTAATCAACGTGTGCGTGGGTTCAGGACGTCGTTAAGCGCGTCTCCGAGGAGATTCCAAGCGAGCACAAGAGTCCATGCTATAAGTCCGGGGGAGAGCAGCATCCAGGGCACTTCCCTGAGGGCGCTGAGGCTTCCCGCTTCAAGCAGCATGACGCCGAGGCTGGGTCTAGGTGGTTGGATACCGAGTCCGAGCCAGCTAAGGATGATCTCCGCGCCGACCATCGAGCCCATACCCATCGATACCAGCACGACGATGGGACTGATGGCGTTGGGGAGCAGGTGTATGAACATAATCCTCGGCGTGCTGGCGCCCACGGAGCGCGCGGCATCGACGAACTGAGTCTGCTTGAGCGCGAGTACCTGTCCGCGAACCACCCTGGCCATGCCAAACCAGCTAAACGACACGAGCGCTATCGAGATAACCAGATAGTCGACGACGCCGGCCCTCACTATACCGTCGAGGAAAGTGGTGTCTTCAAGGTTCCTGACGAATTCGCGAAGTCTGGGGCCGAGCGTGGCCGCAAGGATTATGACAAGCAGTATGTCCGGGAAGGACGCGAACACCTCTCCTACGCGCATGATCAGCGAATCGATCCACCGACCGAAGTAGCCGGATATCAGCCCCAAGGTGACGCCAATTACGAGTCCGCCGGTGGCCATTGAAATGACAGTAATGATGACCGTGTTCTGGATTCCCCACATGACCCTCGTCAGCAGGTCGCGACCCTTGAGATCGGTGCCAGCCCAGTGCTCGGTACTGGGAGGCTTGCGAATGGCGGTATAGTCCTGCGCAGTGTACTCGTATGGCGCGATGATCGGCGCGAATATGCCGACAGAGTACAAGACAACCAGCACAACGACGCTGGCCATGGCGAGCTTCTTTCTTACGAGCCTAGACCATGCACGTCTGAGATGTCCTCTGCCGCCCTGGTCTTCCGCAGCCGAGTCCAAGTCCGCGATTACGGTTCCGGCGGGCCGCTGGCTCACTGGTATCTTATCCTTGGATCGACGAACGAGTAGGAGATGTCAGCCAGGAGGTTGGCAAGCACGAACGCAGCAGATCCGATAAGCGTGATAGCCATGATTACGGGATAGTCACGGTTGAAGATTGAGTCTATGGCCAGGCTGCCGACTCCTGGGATACCAAGTATGCGCTCCGTAATGAACCCGGTGCTCAACATACCGGCGAGCGTGAAGGACAGCACCGTGATAATCGGAATCATGGCGTTCTTGAGGATGTGACGGTAGTCCACCGCAAAGGAAGTCAGGCCCTTGGCGTAGGCTGTCCTGATGAAGTCCTGTCCCATGACGTCGAGCGTGCTGGCGCGCATGAGTCTGAGCAGGCCGGCAACGCCCGGAATGCCCATCGTCACGGCAGGTGTAATTATTCTGGGGTCCCAGAAGCCTCCCCATCCCGAGCAGGGCAGCAGATCGGTCTTCAGACAAGTGACCCAAAGGAACGCAGGAATACTGACCATTATCGGAATCGACATCAGTACGAGGGCAGTGGCGACCGACGAGGGATCTATCCAGCTCCCCTGCTTGTGAGCGATGAAGAATCCGAGGGGCAGTCCAACCGAGAGGCTGACGATGAGCGCGGCGAGGTTGACCTGGAACGAAACCCACATCTTGGACGTAAGCAACTCCCTGACCGGACGGCCCCTGAAGCGGTAGCTCTCACCGAAGTCGCCGTGGAGGACTCCCCACATGTAGCTGCCGTACTGGATGGCGAAAGGCTGGTCGAGACCAAGCTCCTTTCGCAGGCTCTTGGTAACAGCTGAATCCGGGTCGTACCTGTTGCCCAGGATGACCTGGACGGGGTCGCCGGGACCGAACCTGCCGAGCGTGAAGGTAACGAGCGACGCCGCGAACAGCAGCACGGGCAGCCACAGCAGCCTTCTTGTGATGTACAGCCACATTTGACATTGGAGCGCCCGTCAGAGCGCCCCGATCCTCACTTCAGTCTGCGCAATGAGCAGTTAGTCGGTCAGGCGGATGTTCTTGAGCTTCGGAACGATCATGGGCGTCACACGGTAGTCTTCAACGTAGTCCTTGATGAGAACATATCTCTCACCAGAGTACCACAGGGGGAGCCACGCGCCATCCTGAACGATAATATCTTCAGCCTGTCGGTACAACTCTACCCTGCGCTCGACATCGGTCTCGGTCCTGGCTTCTTCCAGGATGGTGTCAGCTTCGGAATTGGAGTACTTTCCGTGGTTTAGCGAGCTCTCCGTGTGGAACAGGATGTCCAGAAAGTCCTGTGGGTCCGGATAGTCCGCCTGCCACCCCAGACCGGCGTACGCCTGGAACTTGTGCTGGTCTAGGTCCTGCAGGTAGGTCGCCCACTCTACCTGCTGGATCTCGACCTCAACGCCGAGCTCCTGCTTCCACATTTCAATCACGACTTCGAGATCGAGTCCGATAGTTCCACCCGTTCCGGGCACGGTGACGACAATTCTGGGCCTCGTCGCAGGGTCGGCGTACGCGGACTCCTCCAGCAGCTGCCTCGCAAGATCAGGGTCATGTTCGAGGCCAGTCAGGTCCGGGTTGTAACCGGGGAAACCTGGCGGAAGAATGCCGTAGGCTGGTTCCACGAGCGACGAGAGTACCTCGTTGGCGATCAGCTTCTTATCTACCGCGTGATTGAGAGCCTGCCTGAACTTGGGATCGTCAAAGGGCGCCATACTCGCGTTGAAGCCCACGTACGAGATGCTAAAGTCAGGAGGAGCCACGACCAGCTCTTCATGGAGGGGCTCCGATGGATCCAATACTCTGTCCAGGTCAAACAGCCCAACTCCCGTGATGTCGATCTCGTCGTTCTCGTACATGGCCATGGACTGGCCACCAGCCAGGTTCATGGCTATGGAGTCGACGTTGGCGTGCTCGCGGTAGAAATTCTCGTTACGTTCGAGAATGATGCGCTCTCCGATCCGGTACTCCTTTAGCTTGAATGGGCCGGTGCCATTGGGGTCGTCGGTCCAGGTCCTGCCGCCTGAAATCACGTTCTCGCTATCGAGCACGTAGGCGGTGGGGTAAGTCAGCTTAGCAAGGAAGTACGCCTTTGGGGCGTCTATCTCGATCCGTAGTGTGGAGTCGTCGATGACGGTGATCCCGCTGATGTCTTCGGCCTCCCCTTCGAGGACCGCTTCTACGCCAATGATGTCGTTGAGGTAAGTATCAGCGACGGGTGAGGCGGTATCGGGGTGGGCGGCCCTCTGCATAGACCACTTGAAGTCGTCTGCCGTTACGCGCTTGCCATCGTGGAATTTTGCATTTTCGCGAATGTGGAACGTGTAGATCGTTCCGTCATCGTTGATCTCCCAACTCTCAGCGATGTCAGGTATTAGCTGAAGGTCGGTGTTGAGCGCAACGAGTCCACTGAAGATCTCGACGACGAGACCGGCTGAGGTAGTGTCTGATGTCAGATGAGGGTCAAGTGTTGGAGGATCAGACCAGAGGCGCCTGAACACTCCTCCAGAGAGCTCTTCTGTTGGGGCTTCCGCGGCTGTGGGCGCCGCAGGCGAAGCCGCTTCAGAACTTGGCGCCTCCGTGGGCGCGGGGGCAGGCTGCTCCACCTGGGCCTGCGGCTCTGGCGTCGGAGTTTCCGTCTCGCCTCCGCCGCAGGCGAGCGCAATTGCTAGGGTCAGGGTTGAAAGTAGTATCGCAAATGTCTTCATGTGGCCCCTGCGGTTACTTGGATCATGCTGTGGCTTCTTGCCCTACTGTTGTCTTTAGATACGAAGTGATGAAGTCGTCCAGATCGCCATCAAGAACTGATGAAGCGTCGGACACTGAGTGATCGGTCCTGTGGTCTTTGACCATCTGATAGGGGTGAAGAACATAGCTCCTGATCTGGTTGCCCCATTCGGGCGAGATGTGTTCTCCCTTGATCCGCGCCAATTCCTCGGCGCGTTTCTGCATCTCCAGCTCGACGAGTCGAGCCATGAGAATCCGCATCGCGATCTCCCTGTTCTGGTGCTGGGAGCGCTCGTTCTGGCAGCTTACCCTGATCCCGGACGGGATGTGGGTGATTCGGACTGCGGTGGAGTTCTTCTGGACGTTCTGACCGCCGTGGCCGCCAGCCCTGAACGTGTCTATCCTGATGTCATCGGGGTTGATGGTCACATCCGAATCGTCTTCGACGTCGGGCATAACCTCGGCGAGCGCGAACGACGTGTGGCGCGCGTGATTCCCGTCGTACGGGGAGATGCGCACGAGTCTGTGTACTCCCTTCTCTGCCTTCAGGAATCCGTACGCATTGATACCGGTCACCTGAACCACTGCGCTCTTGATTCCCGCCTCATCGCCCGTGGAAACGTCCAGCACCTCAGTCTTGAATCCCCTTCGCTCCGCCCATCTGAGGTACATCCGCATAAGCATCTGTGCCCAGTCCTGCGAGTCCACTCCTCCTGCGCCAGCGTGCAAGGCCAGGATGGCATTGTGGTCGTCGTACTCTCCGGAGAGCATGAGCAGGAATTCGAGGTCGTCAAGTGTGGCTGACAACTCGGCGAACTCCTCGCCCATCGTATCAGCCAGAGAGTCCTCTTCCTCAAGGAGCGCCAGCTCTATCAGCTCGTCGAGCGCTTGCGCTCTTTCCCTCAATCCTGTCCACGACTCGACTTCATGCTTGAGGCCGGCCATCCTGCGCATTACGACCTGAGCCTGCTGGTTGTCCTCCCAGAAAGAGGGATCGGAAGCCCGCTTCTCAAGTTCTCCTACTTCATTCCGCTTGCTGTCTAGGTCAAAGACGCACCATCAAGTCGGATATTCGGGAGAGTAAATCTGTCACCTGGCCTCTCAAGTCTAACATCTAATACGTCCTCGGCTCTGGCAGCAGATTCTGACCGGCGTTTGCTGCGTAACGAAACAATTATACCAATCCCGGATTTGAGCCTACCACCGCTTTTGCAGAAGTGAGAGAAGTGCAAAACTCCGAACTCTAGCCGTTATTCTCGCGAAAGCGGGAATCCATAGGTCAGCAACCATGGTTCGTCGTACTGGACTCCCGCTTTCGCGGGAGTGACGAGACCCCGCTAAATGAGTTTTGCACTTCTCTACAGAAGTAGGTGGAGAGGAGATTAGGAGCGGGCGCCTCTCCGGATCGCCCTGATGATGACGCATCTGGGACTCACGCAATTTTCTATGGAACGGCAACAGTGTACAATCGCTGCCTAAAGTGAAACTCAGAGGTGGACACATGCTCGACATTCTGATTCGTAACGGACTAATTATCGATGGTACAGGAAATCCCGGCTACTACGGATCGGTCGGAGTCGAAGGCGATACTATCAAGGTCTTTCGAGGCTCTGTCGGAGACGTAGAGGCGGCCCGTGAGATCGACGCTACGGGGCTGACAGTCTGCCCAGGATTTATCGACATGCATGCCCACTCCGGCCTGGTGCTGCTGTCGGAGCCAGAGCACGAGCCGAAGGTCAGGCAAGGAATTACCACGGAGCTGATCGGCGTCGATGGTAACTCATACGCGCCCTTCAGGTCGCAAGAAGATTTCAGGCGGTTCGTCGAACTCAACTCAGGACTAGACGGCAACCCTCCCCTGCCCGGTTCGTGGTCAACGGTCGAGCAGTACCTAAACATGTTCGACCGGAAGTCGGCAGTCAACATCGCTTACATCCTCGGGAACTCGCCGGTGCGAATTGACGCCGTCGGGTGGGAATCCACCCCAGCTACGGCGAGCGACATCGCGAACATGAAGGCGATAGTCCGCGAGGCGATGCAGGAGGGCGCGATCGGCATGTCCACCGGGCTGGACTATCCACCCGGCGGGTACGCCTCCACAGACGAGCTCGTCGAACTGTCAAAGCAGGTCGCCGACATGGGCGGTATCTACCATACGCATGTCCGATACAAGTCGGGCGACATGTTCTTGGACCCGTTCAAGGAGGCGATCGAGATCGGCGAGCGGAGCGGTGTGCCTGTTCACATCACGCACTTTTACCAGAAGGCGCCGTCTCCGGGCGGGGCGCCCCAGCTGCTGGGTCTGGTCGAGGAGGCGTCGGCTTCAGGTCAGGACGTGACTTTCGACAGCTACCCCTACAGCCTCGGAAGCACTCGAATCCTGATTGTCTTCCCGGACTGGATTCATGAGGGAGGGCCGGAGCGACTCAAACAGGCGCTTGCCGACGAAGACGCTCGCGAGCGACTGCGTGGCGAAGTGGCGCCGCGCGCGCCCACCTGGCATGACATGTGGCTGACCTACTTCAAAAGTCCAGAGAATCACCAGTACGAGGGGAGGTCGATCGCGGAGATCGCGGAGATGCGAGAGCAGGACCCTGTCGATGCGCTGTGCGACCTCCTGATCGAAGAGGACCTCCAGACTTGCTACGTGGCAGAGGGTCTGAACCAGAAGACGCTGCCAGCGTTCGTAACGCACCCGCTGTCGATGGTGGGCAGCGACGCGGTGCTGCTCGGCGATTTTCCGAGTCCACGCACCTACGGCTGCTTCCCAGTCATCCTGGCTGAGTACGTGCGAGATGAGCGACAGATGTCCCTGCCAAGCGCCATACGAAAGATGACCTCGTTCCCGGCCCAAAGACTGGGACTCCAGGACAGAGGTGTGCTGCGCGACGGCATGAACGCGGACATCACCGTTTTCGACGCAAGCTCTGTCCGAGCGCCCGCCACACGCACGAATCCGAAGCAGTTCCCGATCGGCATCGAGTACGTCATCGTCAACGGGACCGTGGTGATCGATGGCGGCCGTCACACGGGGGCACTGCCCGGTCGGGCGATACGGCAGTAGATGAGCTATCTGGCCACGGGCAGCGCTATGTGAGACGCCCGGCCGGGGCTGTGGTGGATCGTCTGGAGGGCCGCTTCGTAGGTTCGGTCTGTGCCGAGGGGTGCGCCAGTGTTGTGGTTGACGTCGAACCTGGGCCAGTTGCTCGAGCTGATGTCCACGCGGATACGATGCCCGGCGACGAACGTGTTCGACGTGGGATACAGCTCGAACTCGAACTCGCATATCTCCCCGGGATCCATGAATTCAGGCTCGTCATATCCGTTCCTGTAGCGCGCGCGAATGATGGAGTCGGTGATGTTGATTGCCAGCCCCTCCGGGTACTCGGACGCGGGCGGATAGACATCGATCAGCTTGGCGGTGAAGTCGGTGTCAACTGCCGATGACGACGCCCACAGCCTGACGGTGATAGGTCCGGTGACCTCTACGTCCGCCTCAAGGGGAGGTGTCTGGAACGTGAGTACGTCATGCCTGGCGTTCAGGGGCTGGTGGTCCTCAGTTCCGTAGAAACGGGTAGGATCGCCACGCTGGTCGTAGGCGCCCGGCTCCATGATGGGATTGGCCGCCGAGATGCCGCCTCCGATTGTGGGGACGGGATCGGACGGGTCGAAGACGTAGGACGTGCAGGACTGCTCATCGTCTCCCGGCTGTTTGCGGGACAGCGTGCCATCGCCGTGAATGTAATAGGGCACGAATCGCGTGCTTGGCACCGGCCAGTCGTCGGCACCGGTCCAAAATCCGCCGTGGTTCAGTCTGTGCTCGTCGTTGATGCGGCCGTCGCCGCCACCCATCGTGAAGTAGCGAACTGGACTCCAGTCCACGACCTCGGTGCGCATCCCCTTCAAGTGGTGATCGAACCAGGCCAGCTTCAGGTCGTTGTAGTCGATGTGGGCGGTCAGTCCGAAGTCAATATCTCCAGAGTGAGTGATCTCGTATTGGCCGTGCGTCCAGGGGCCCATGAGCAGCCTTTGTGGAGAGGTCTTGAGCCTGCTCAGCTTCATGTAGCTCTCGGTAGTGTTGCGGGCGTAGGAGTCGTACCATCCGCCGAGGTATAGAGTTGGGACATCGGCGTGTTCATCGTAGTACTCGACGGGCGCATAGCCTCGCTGTTTCCAGTAGTCTGTGCGCTCGCCGACCGTTTGAAGATCGACGACCCACTGCTCGACGGTCGGAACCCTTCGGAGGATTGTCGTATCCTTGAGGATCGGGAAGCTCTCAACGACTTCCGGCATTCCATTTTCGAAGATGTTGAGAAGAGCGGCCCTCAGCGCGGGATCAGCCTTGGCTTCCGGACTGGTGGTGGCCATTCTGTACGCGTAGATCAGGAAGCGCTGCTCGAGGGTCCCGTTGTGGCGCATGGAGCTGGAGAAGTAGTCCGACGCGCCAACTGCAACGATCATGGTCGAAAGATGAGGGGGATTCAGGGTCGCCAGGGCGGCCTGGTCAGAGCCAGCGTACGAGTCACCCATAGTTCCGACCTTGCCGTCACTCCAGGACTGGGTACCCAGCCACTCGACCGTATCGTAGCCGTCCTCGGCTTCATCGAAGAAGGGCAGCCAGTCGCCCTCGGAGTTGAACCTGCCGCGGACGTCCTGAATCGCGACCACATAGCCACGCCTGGCGAAGAACTTGCCCTTCGACGTCTGGCGGGCGGCGAGCTTGTCGTAGGGTGTGCGCTCCAGGATTACCGGGAACGGACCGGGGGCAGGGGCGCCGTTGGTGGCGGGAAGGTACAGATCGGTTGCCAGCCGGGCGCCGTCGCGCATCTCGACCATGACGTCGCGCTGTACCACGACGCCATGCGAGGCGGCAGACCCTTGATACAGGCCGTCGTCGGACGAAGGGTCGTCAACGCCTGACTCGATGGATCCGGTATCGACGATTGTCGTTTCCACGACGGGCCTGATGGTCTGGACAGACTCCGCGTCTTCACGTATGCGCTCCCACGAGTAAGTGGCCGGAATCAAATCGACATCGGCCCAGATCGGACCCTGGTCCGCGTAGTGAAGGCTTCCGGCGTGACCCGACGCGCCGAGCGGAACTATCCAACGAGAGTTGTCCCAGTCGGACGTGTCCCAGACGTAGCGGGCGACGGACGTGCCGGTGATCGCAAAGAAGTCCCGCACGGTACCCAAAGGGTCTGGAACAACACCGCCGTAACTGCCAGCCTGCGGGGTGTCTCCGTCGCCACTCATGCCGAATCCGGGCGGATCCAGAAGATCAGCGGCGTCTGGGAAGATTCCAGAGAGTGGGTGTCGGGGCCTGGTGCTGTGCACTCCGCCCCACTTCCATGACTCTACCTCTGCACCGAGGCCAAAACGAGGTCTGGAGAGGTCGAGAATAGCATCGTAGAATCCCTGATCCAGTTCGCTGTCCCAGTCCCAATCCCAATCCGGGTCTGGAGGTCGAATGACTTCGAACCCACTCTGCAAGTCGGAGATGAGCAGTGATGCAAGCTGTCTGAGGTGACCAGGCGCACCCCGGCCCTCAGCCCCTAGCGCATCTTCGGCCAGCTCGGCGAACAGTCTGGAAAAGTATCGTCCGTGGATCTCCGATCTGATCATGCTGTAGATGGTGGGCGCGACCAGGTCCCTGTCCATACTGCCGTCCCAGGCCTTCAGGTATTCGAGACACTTTCGCTCGATTTCGGACATGCCTTCGGGTGACAGATTTGCAAGGAACTTCGAGTACACCTGCGCGGGAATGGACACCACTTCCGAGTGTACGGCAGCCATGTCCTCTACCGTGGCATTACGGAGACCGCTCAGCCTGTCTAGAATACGCCTCGCACGGTGATCGGGCGCGAAGCTGAGTGAAATGTAGTATGGATAGTCGTCGCCAACGATGCGGTTGTTGGCGGTAACGATCAGCCCGTCCTCGGGGTTCCGGATTCGAGCGAGGTCTTCAAAGGGAATCGCGCCATCCCACTCGTGGTCGCCTGTCCAGCCGGGAACAGGAAGCCATGCGTTGGCCATCGACCGAATAGGGATCTGACCGCGGTTTAGGTATCCGATGTCGCCATGAACATCCGCGAAGACGAAGTTGTTGCACGGGTCAACCCAGTCGCGCATGGACTCGTCAACCTCGTCCACGCTCTGAGAGCGCAGCATTCGTCGCAGGCACTCGAAGCCTAGATTCGGCCCTGAAGTAGCTGTGTACTTGAAAGCCAGACCCATCGAACCGTCGTCGCTTTCGGCAATTATGGGGCCGTGACCTGTTGACACGACATCGAGCCTAACGTCATCGCCACCCTTGACCGAGACGGTCTCTTCACTAACGGTCGCAGGGCGCCATTCGCCGCGAAACTCGTACTCTGTGCCCTGTTCACCCTCGCGCAACTTCTCGACGTAGAGGTCCTGGTAGTCAGCGCCGGCATGAGTGACACACCACGCAACATGCTCGTTGTGGCCGAAGTGAGGGAAGCCTGGACAGCCCGGGAAGGATAGGCCGATTACGTCGAAGTCGGGACAGGCGATGTGATTCTGATAGTAAACGTTGGGTGTATCCAAGCCTCGGTGTGGATCCCCAGCGACGAGGGGCTTGCCCGACGCAGTTCGAGAGCCGTGGACCGCCCAGCTATTCGAGCCGCTGTCGTCGTCCTTGAGCCACTCGACCGCGGCTAGTCCAGTCTCCAGATGGTCTATACCTTCGATAATGTCGGACTCGGATTCCGCGCCCGGCGGGACGATAACAAGCTGACTTGAGAAGCTCGATGCTCTCTCATCGCCCCAGATGCTCTTGACTCGATCTCGCCACTCCTGACCGTATCCCTTAAGCAGACTTGTCGCGCGCTCAGGACCGAAGGTGTTTACCAGCTTTGCGCGCCACGTCTTGCCTTCGAAAACGCCCATCATGATGTGCCTGACCTTGAACACCGCGAGGCAGTCTTGAGGCCTCCATGGGTCCGGCTCAGCGCCGATCAGAGCGTACTCTACGGGAAGAGCGTCTGAGGACTCCACGAAGGCGTTGACGCCGGCAGCGTACGCCTCGAACATCGCGCGAGCGTCTTCGGACAGGGCCAACCAGTCCCTTTCGACAGAAGCGCGGATCTGGAATCGACGCATCATGAGGTCATGTTCTACGCCATCGGGCCCGATTAACTCAGCCCATCTTCCGTAGGCGCGAGCGCGGTCGTAGTCCATGTGCCACAGCCGGTCCTGCGCCGTCGCGAATCCCTGACCAAAGTAGGCATCGTGCTCTGACTCGGCTTTGACGTGCGGGATGCCGAAGCCGTCTCTCGCGATGGTGACCTCTCCTTCGAGACCCGGGAGGGTCATGTCGGAGACGGTGTCTGGCAGGGCAGAGCTGAAGGCAGCTGGGGTCATTCTTGGCGCACCTCGACTGGAAGCAATGTGGTCTCCGACATCCTAACAGCTAACTCTGGAGTCGAGTAGGCGTGTTCCGACCAGAGGCTGGAGGTAGCAGGCCGCCTCAGCCAATTGCTGTCAGCGACAGAACCGCGTTCAGAAAGTCCGCCATTTGAGCGCGGTGGACCGGGTAGAAACGCTCGAACTCCCTGAGATTGCGGCAGGCTTCCTCCTCGGGATCGAAGCAGTCGCCCATCAAGCCGTAGTCAGAGGCCAGCTCACGGTTCCACACGCGCAGCTCGTCAAGGGTTAGCTGTGGCTCGAACTGCACGCCATAGGCATCCCTGAACCTGAACGCCATGTCGAAGCGGCGATACCGGCCGTCTCTGCGGAGCATGAATCCTTCGGCGAGGCGAGTCGCGCCGGTAGGCGTCGAAAAGCACTCTCCGTGCAGGGTGGGCACAAGTGGAGCGGTAATCTTCCCGAACGCCGGATCGCTGTGGCCATGCTCAGAGA
>JAAXHZ010000121.1 GCA_012270625.1 Dehalococcoidia bacterium
CAGGCGAAGGCCCATTGAGTGTCACAATGTCACAACCCATCACACAGTACGCAATGCCGGAGGTCGAACCATGAAGGGCGCAGACGCCATAGCAAGAATCCTGAAGCAGGAGGGAGTGGACTTCATGGGTGTCATTCCCATGAACACACTGGAGGAGGCCGGAGCCGTACACGGCGTTAGGCCCATGATCTTCCGGCAGGAGCGCGTTGGCGTCAACCTCGCCGACGGCTACAGCCGCGTCACTAACGGTCGCGGCGTCGGAGTCTTCTCCATGCAGGCGGGTCCCGGCGCCGAGAACGCCTTCGCCGGAGTCGCACAGGCATACGCAGACTCGGTTCCAATCCTGCTGCTGCCCGCATCGGCGCCCAGGGCCAGGGCCGGGATCCACCCGACGTTCAGCCCGAGCCAGAGCTATGCCGAGGTGACCAAGTGGTCCGATCAGATCAACTTGATCGAAAGAATTCCCGAGATGATGCGGCGCGCGTTCAGCCAGATCCGAATGGGCCGACCTGGGCCGGTCCTGCTGGAGATACCTTCCGACGTTCTCAGGGGCGACTTCCCAGACGACCTCATGAGCTACACTCCCGTCACGCCTCGCGTGTCTTCGGGAGACCCCGATGACATAAGAGAAGCGGCGCGGATGCTGCTGTCTGCCAAGCGCCCGATCATCCAGGCAGGCCAGGGTGTTCTATACGCCGAGGCATGGGATGAGCTTCTGGAGCTCGCCGAGCTCACCCAGAGTCCCGTGATGACCACGATGGCCGGTAAGAGCGCATTTCCCGAAAACCACCCCCTGTCGCTGGGCACCAGGAGCGGCACCACCACCGGAACGGTCGTCCACTTCCTTGAGCGGGCCGACCTAGTATTCGGAATCGGATGCAGCTTTACGAGAATACACTTCGGAGCCGACCAGCTCGATTCCAAGGTTATCGTCCACTGCACCAACAGCCTCGATGACGTCAACAAGGACTACGACCCCGACCACGCCGTAGTCGGCGACGCCAAGCTGGTGCTCGCTCAGCTAATCGAAGAGGTCAAGACTCAGCTTGGTTCTGCCGGCCGTGTCGAGTCGAACGGAGTCGCCACCGAAATAGCGGCAGTCCGCCAGGACTGGATGAAAGACTGGCTTCCACTGCTGACCTCGGACGAGGTCCCGATCAACCCTTACCGTGTCATCTGGGACCTGATGAACACCATCGACCGCAAGAACTCGATAGTTACTCACGACTCCGGCAGCCCCCGTGACGAAGCGATACCCTTCTACGAGTCCGTCTCACCCAGAGGATTCATAGCCTGGGGCAAATCTACGCAGCTCGGCTACAGCCTCGGTCTGGCAATGGGAGCCCGTATGGCCGCGCCGGACAAGCTGGCGGTTCACATCATCGGCGACTACGGATTCGGAATGGTCGCGCTGGACATCGAGACGGCGGTACGCGAGCGCATCCCGGTCCTGAGCATCGTCCTCAACAACTCGGCAATGGGTATCTACTCGCCCAACAGCTTCCCTACCGCCAACGATCTCTACGGCACCAAGTACACCGGAGGCAACTTCGCCCAGGTCGCCGAGGCAATGGGCAGCTACAACGCCCGCATAGAGAAGCCCGAAGAGATAGTCCCAGCCATCAAGACAGCCATGAAGGTCATAGATGCAGGACAGCCAGCCGTGCTCGAGTTCATAACCAAGGAGGAGCGCGCCTTCCCGTTCAGAGGCGCGGTCTAGGCTCAGGACCGCTGGATTGACTCAGACAGGGGGCTACATGCCAACCCTGTTGAGAACCCGGCCAGTCCGGGCGAACTCAATGACCACCCGCGCCATCTCCTCGGCAACTGCCCGGTGAGCCTGAGACGTTGCGCCTCCAATGTGATGCGTGCCGATTATACCCGGAACGCCGAACAGCGGACTTTCCACCTCACCTGTGCCGGTCGCAGGCTCACCATCGAACACGTCCAGTCCAACCCTTAGCCCCTTCGATCTGACCGCTTCGATCAACGCCGATTCGTCAACTACCTCCGCGCGCGCCGTGTTGATGAGATACGCCCCCGGCTTCATTGCGGCCAGTAGCTCGGCATCTACAAGGCGCCGAGTCTCTGGCGTGAGCGCAACGTGAATGCTGACCACGTCGGCGTCGCGCGCAACCTCTATAGGAGACGATCTGTGTCCTATGCCGAGTTCGGCGGACAGCACAGGAGAGAGCGACCTGCTCCAGCCGATCACGCTCATGCCAAACGCACGCGCAATTGGGATCATCGCCCGTCCAGTATGCCCCGTTCCCAGCAGCCCCAACGTGCTGCTGCTCAGCCCCTCAGCATCAGAGAATCCCTGTTTGTTCCAGCGCCCGGCGCGCAGATCACCCACGTTGTCCGCAATGTGCCTGTCCAAGGATATGATAAGTCCAAACGCAAGCTCGGCGACCGCGTTCGCGTTCTTGCCCGGACAGTTCGCGACCATGATGCCAAGTTCTGAGGCAGTACCGACGTCGATCGTGTTGAATCCGGCGCCAGCGCGAACCACTAGTCTCAGCTGGCCCGCCTGAAGCGCATCGCTGCTGACCCGGGTGCTCCGCACCACCAAAACGTCCGCGCACGTCCGCGCGACAGCCTGCGGCAGAGTCTCCTCGCTCAGCTCCGCATCGACGACTAACTCTATCCCGGCGCCCATCAGCATCGACGGCCCCGGCTCCGCGATCCGATCAGCCAGCAGCGCTCTCATTGTATCTCGGCCCCTAACGGTCGGTGATGTGTCGATAGGCACACGTGTCGTGAAGCTGCCCCTCTCCCTGAGGACGCTTGATGCACATTAGCAGTTGCGGAAACAAGGAGAGAGTCGAGGATGGCGTAAGCTGACCTTATCCCGGACCAAAAGGAGGGCCAGCGACGACCATAGACCTCGACACTTTCCTAACCGCATTGTACATCATCGCAGGCGCCGTCTATCAGAAGCATTTCTCTCAGCGCAAGTCCGGACGACTACAGATGTCCGACTCCGCATTCCACCTCCCTGTTGCCTAATTACGTAACACGATGTAGAGTGGCAGTGAATTCCAGTTAACGTTCCACGAAAGGATTCGCCATGTTGGAGACCAAGGCGCCCGCTGCCACGACCCATCCGCTCGAGCCTCTGACCAAAGCGGAAATTGAATCGGCCGTTGCTATAGTCAAGTTAGATTCACGTGTCACCGAAGCTCATCGTTTCGTATCCGTGGTGCTCAATGAGCCTGACAAGCATTCGGTCCTCACCTATGCGCCCGACAGGCACGTCGAGCGCGAGGCATTTGTCGTTCTTCTGGACAGATCGACCGCTCACTGCGTAGAGGCGATTGTCTCTTTGGACCAATCAGCCATAACCTCGTGGCACACGATCCAAGGCGCTCAGCCCGCCATCATGCTCGACGAGTTCGTCGAGTGCGAAGAGGCAGTCAAACGCTCGCCTGAGTTCATCGAGGCGCTGCGCAAGCGTGGTGTTGACGATGTCGATCTGGTCATGGTGGACCCGTGGTCAGCCGGCGCTTATGGAGTCGAGCCGGAAGACGAAAAGGGCAGACGTCTATCGCGTGCGCTGGTCTGGGTACGCTCCGACCCGACTGATAACGGATATGCGCGCCCCCTGCAAAACGTGGTTGCCGTCGTTGACCTGAACAGCATGGAAGTGCTCCGCATCGAAGACTACGGCGTTGTGCCTCTCCCCCCTGAACCGGGCAACTGGACCCGGAATCACATCACGGAAACGCGCACCGACTTGAAGCCTCTGGAAGTCGTCCAGCATGAGGGCCCCAGCTTCTCGGTAGAAGGCCATGAGGTACGATGGCAGAACTGGCGCTTCAGAATTGGGTTCACTCCACGTGAGGGCTTGGTACTGTACACGATCGAATACGAAGACAAGGGCAGGGTTCGGCCAATCATGTACCGGGCTTCGCTAAGCGACATGGTGGTGCCATACGGAGACCCCAGCGAGGCCAGCTTCCGCAAGAACGCCTTCGACATCGGCGAGTATGGCATCGGGCAGCTGTCCAATCCACTCACCCTCGGCTGTGACTGCTTGGGCTACATACAGTATTTCGACGCTCACATGACCGACAGCAAGGGGGAGGTTTTCACCATAGGCAATGCCGTGTGCCTGCACGAGGAGGACAACGGCATACTGTGGAAGCACACCGACTGGCGCACCGAAGAGGTCGAGGTCCGTCGTTCCCGGCGTCTAGTTGTGTCGTTCATCTCCACCGTGGGCAACTACGAGTACGCCTTCTACTGGAACTTCTACCAGGACGGCGGCCTGGAGCTTGAGGTCAAGCTGACGGGCATAGCGAACACGATGGCCTTGATGCCGGGCGAGAAGCCGGTGTACGGCACCGAGGTCGCGCCGCAGTTAAACGCTCCGTATCACCAGCACATCTTCAATGCTCGTCTGGACATGTCCATGGACGGCCAGAACAACTCGGTGTACGAGGTAAACACGAGAGGCGTGCTCCGTGGCGAGCAGAATCCGCACGGAAACGCCTTCGTCACAGAGCACACGCGCTTCGAAAGCGAAGCCGACGCCGGGCGCATTTGTAACCTGGCCACCAGTCGGTACTGGCGGATCGTCAACGAATCCGAGACCAACAGAATGAATGAACCCGTAGCCTACCGCCTGCTTCCAGGGGAGAACGCTCTCCCGTTTGCGCACGATGACGCGGCAGTCATCCAGCGGGCGGGCTTCCTGACCAAACACCTCTGGGTGACGCCGTACCGTGAGGAAGAGAGATACGCGGCTGGCGACTATCCCAACCAGCGGCGCGAGGGTGACGGACTGCCCGAGTGGACTTCAGCCGATCGATCCATCGCCGATACCGACGTGGTGGTCTGGTACACATTCGGCCACACACACATCCCCAGGCCAGAGGACTGGCCGGTGATGCCAGCGCACCGAATTGGATTCATGCTCAAGCCGGACGGCTTCTTCGAATCGAACCCGGCTATGGACCTGCCGCCATCGGACCACGCCTGCGCTCGCGATGACGCCACATGCGCTTGCGTGCACTCCAACGGTCACCACGTCTGTGGCTAGCAGACCATGAGGTTGAGCGGTAAGGAGCGGAAACGTGAATCCTTCCGAGGTACGCAGTCTGTTCCCGGTAATGGAGCGGCGAGCATACATCTTTAGCGGGGGCATCGCGCCCAACTCCACGCGGAGCCTTGCCGCTCTGGACAGGTTCAATGACCTGCTTACCAACGATCCCGGCGAGCTCTACCGACGCTATCGTGAGGAGTTCGACGTAGTGCGCAAGCTCTTCGCAGACCTGGTCGGCGCCGACGTGGACGAAGTCGCGGTCACCGACTGCACTGGAACGGGATCCAACATGGCAGTCGAGATGATCGACCCACTTCCCGGCAGCAACGTGGTGTTCGACGAGTCAGCTTATCCGTCTGCTGCCTACCCGTGGATGCTGCCGCCGAGATCCCACGTGGAGCTCCGATTCGTCGATGGGCGCGATGGGATCATTCACCTGGAAGACATGGCTGAGGCCATAGACGACGACACAATTGCCGTGAGCGTATCGCACGTATCTCAGGAGTCGGGATTCAGGCACGACCTGAAGGCGCTCGCGGAGCTGGCCCACGCTCACGGAGCCGTCCTGTGTGTGGATGCCATGCAGTCGGCGGGAGCGCTGGATATAGACGTGCATGATCAGGACATCGACTTCCTATCTACTGGCGCGATGAAGTGGCTCCTCGGCTCGGCCGGTGTTGGCTTTTTGTATGCGAATAGAAGGCACCTGGACAAGATGCCGCCCCGCGCCGGAGGTCCGGGCGCTCAGCCTGATCCCAGGCCCTGGGTTGAACGCCGGTTCGTTCCCCTCCCGGGGGCAGACAGGTTCCATGTGGGTATGCCGAATCTGATCGGCCTGGCGGCCACTCGGCCCGGCCTGGAGATTCTCCATGAGGTAGGGATGGACGTAGTCGAGGCCCACGTGCTGGACCTGTCCGGTTACTGCATATCGCAACTGCTTGAACGTGAGCTTAATGTGATTACTCCGCAGCCGGAGCGGTATCGGGCAGGCATCGTATCTATCGACATGCAGAATGAGCAGAGCGCGCAAGCAGCCGACGAGTTCCTGACCGCTCGTGGAGTAGATGGATACCATCATCAGAACGTCTTGAGGGTAGATCCGCACATCTTTAACAACCGTGACGACATAGACCGTTTCCTGAGCGAGCTGGACTCTTATCTGTCCCGCCGCTGAAACTAATGAGGTAGCGCAATGGCTGACAAGGCGAGAATTGGCATCGTCGGATGCGGCGATCACCAGCAGAGGGCGCTTATGCCGCAGCTGGCCACGCTTGATCAGGCTGATCTCGCAGCCTGCGCTGACATTGACGAAGTTGCCGCAGTCACGGCCAGCAATGAATTTGGCTTCGATAGACCCTACCTCGACTATCATGACATGCTGGCGAGCGAACAGCTTGACGGCGTGATGATTACTACGCCCCACCACATGCTCAAGACTGCCGCTATCGACGCGATCGAATCGGGATGCAACGTCTTTATCGAAAAGCCGATGGGAGTCAACGTTCAGGAAGCCCTGGAGATCCGCGAGGCCGCTCACAGGGCAGGTGTCAGCGTTATGGTTGGCTACTGTCTCAGGTACGCCGAGGGTCGGAGGATCATGAAGTCCCTCATCGACTCGGGAGCCATCGGCGACATCACGACGATCAATGCTGGCAAAGGAACTTCTCCCCTCGAAGGATGGCGAACCGAAGTCGACAAGGGGGGCGGTGTATTGCTCTGGCTGGGCGTGCACATCATCGACCAGGCGCTGTGGATGGCAGGATCGGAAGCGGTGCGCGTGTACGGCGAGGTCTATCGCCATACGGATGACGGCGTCGATCAGAACTCGGTGTTCACAGTCCGCTTCGCCAATGATGTTACGGCGAATGTAACCTGCTCCCAGAATGTTGGAGGCAGTGTTGGGTTCGACTATATCGAAGTGATGGGCACCGCCGGCCGTATCAAGAGCGAGTGGCCTTCCAACATCATCAACGTCGTTAGCGAGACGGTAGAGGAGTACCGTCACCCCACGCTTATAGCGCCGCCTGAGCCGAGGGCCTACGTTGAAAAGATGTACCGTGACGAGCTGGACGCTTGGGTGCAGTCCGTCAACGACCGCACGTCTCCGCCCATCACTGTGGACGACGGCGTCAATGTGCTAGAAGTCATCAGCGGGGTCTTCGAGTCTGGTATGACTCACTCACCGGTGACGCTGCGCTAGGAGTCCTCGCCCGTCAGCAGCCTGCGCGGGTTGTCCACCATGATCTTCCTGAACTGGTCTTCCGTCAGCCCAATCTCCTCGCCGAGGACTGAGAGTCCTCGAGTGGACAGGAAATCATAGCCGCCACCGCCATAGATCGTGTAGTCGGTGTTGTAGCAGACGTCGTGTGAGAAGACCAGGTTGTCAATTAGCCCTTCGTCTATGATCCACTTGATCAGCCCCAGCGTCCGCTGCCGCTCATAGTCATTTCCGGTCTTCAGACCGCCCATCCTGTCGAAGGAAATATAGGCCCCGCGTCTCGCGATCTCTGCGTGGTACTTGTGCCTGGGGTAGCTGCCCGAATGGGCAACCACGACCCGACTGAGGTCAACCCCCTCCTGCTCCAGGACATCTAGCTGGTCGAGTCCCTGCGGACCTCGCGTCGCGTGTGTGCCGAGCGCTACCCCTGTCTCGACCTGGGCGCGCGCAGCCGCGCGCAGCACTCGCTCCTCGATCGCGGACAGCCAGTTGAAGTGTGCGCCGATCTCTCCGATGAATCCGGCGCGGACGTCCGTCCCATCGATCCCTTCGGTCACGTCCCTGATGATTTCGTCTGCGATGTCGTTGGTTCTCATCCGCCACAGACGCTGCTCATAGTAGGTCTCACGATACCACCCGCAGCCCAGTATGACGTTGAGGCCCGTCTTCTGTGCCATTTCCCTGATGGCGTCAGCGTGCTTGAGGTGGTTGAGGTCTTCGTCGAACAGCAGGTTGTGATCGTTCTCTCGAAGACCACCGGATGTCTGGTCAACCAGCGTCACGCCCCCGGCATTCTTGTAGCGCATCAGCTCCATTTCGGCCAGTACAGGATCGTTCATGTAGTTGGGACCGACCCAGGCGTCCGGCATGAGGTCCAAAAAGATGTGCTCGTGGACCAGCGTGAATCCGAGATCGTCGGCCGAGATGGGCCCTGTGACTGTCATTACTTCGCTTGCCAATTCATTCCTCCATAATCCTTGGCTAAATCGAGATCCGACTTCCTCGCGCTATGCGTGTCAAGCTATAGTCGCCGCGCCAGCTTCGGGTCGAGCATATCTCGCAGACCGTCTCCGGCCAGGTTGACCCCCAGCACGGTTATGCTCAGGAACAGACCTGGAAAGCCAATCACCCAGACCGCGACTGAGATAGCTCTGCGCGCTTCCGACATCATGGTGCCCCAGCTCGGCGTTTCGGGAGGCGTGCCCGCGCCCAGGAAGCTCAGGATCGCCTCGATCAGAATCGCGTCCGCGCATACGAAAGTTGCGAGCACGATCATTGGAGCGAGCGCGTTGGGCATGATGTGTCTGAACAAAATCCTGGGCGTGCTCGCGCCGAGACTCGTCGCTGCATCGACGAACATCTCTTCCTTCAGGGTCAACACCGATGCGCGCATTACTCGGGCCGCCCTGGGCATAATGACAAAAGAAAGTCCGAAGATAACGTTTTGGACGCTGCCTCCGAGAAGAGCCATAAGAGCTATGGCGAGCAGAATAATCGGAATCGCCATGATCCCATCCATGATTCTCATCAGGATGGCGTCCACTATTCTGAAGAATCCGGCCAGCAGCCCGATTACAGTCGCGGCGGCTATGCTTATCGCAGCGACTGAGAAGCCGACCAGGATCGAGATCCTGCCCCCGTAGATCGCGCGCGAGTAAACATCACGGCCTATGAAGTCGGTGCCGAACCAGTGCTCAGCCGAGGGAGGCTGTAGGCGGTCGGGAGGCCAGCCCTTGTACGGGTCTGAAGTGAAGAGCAGGGGCGCAAGCAGAGAGATGACCGTCATGAAGATCACCACTGCGATCCCTGCGGCCATGGTTGGGTTTTGTCTCGCTGCCCGGCCTGTCGCCCTGATGATCTCGGCTGTACGAGACCTGCGCCCAGGATGTGCGAGTTCTGTCTGGATACTCGTGTGCTGTCTGGACATCAGTATCTAATCTTCGGATCGAACAGTGCGTAGGAGGCATCGATGATGAGGTTCACCAGAACGAAAATGGCCGCGGTGACCAGAATTGCGCCCTGGATGATCGGGTAGTCGCGTTTGACGATGCCGTCCACCATCAGCCGACCGAATCCGGGAATGGCAAACACCTGCTCGATCACTACCACACCTGAAAGAAGTCCCGCCAGCCCGAGCCCGATGACCGTGATGATCGGCAGCGCCGCGTTCTTGAGCGCGTGCCGAATTAGCACCGCGTTCTCGCTAAGGCCCTTCGCGCGTGCCGTGCGAACGTAGTCTTCTCGCAGCACCTCCAGGACGCTCGACCTGGTCATTCTCGTAATGAGCGCCATAACTATGAGCCCCGCGGCGATCGACGGCAAGATCAGGTGCTTGAAAAACGTGAAGATATCCTCGCTTGGAGGAACGTAGCCGCCGGCAGGCAGGATCGGGAACTTCAGCGCAAACACCCATATCACGATGAATCCGAGGAAGAACCCCGGCACTGCAAAGCTCAGGGACGCGAACACCATTATTGCCCTGTCGAACAGGCTCCCCTGTTTCCACGCCGCGATGGTTCCGAGCGGGACCCCGAGCCCGAT
>JAAXHZ010000122.1 GCA_012270625.1 Dehalococcoidia bacterium
AAGCTGGAGAACCAGAACCAGAACCAGAGCAGTGACAGCGCAAACATCAGCTTGCCGAGTCCCCATATCTGGTCGAGGCCGATGTAGCGTTCATAGCCGCAGAATGTCCTCAGAACCCAGGCTGTCAGCACCATGGTGGCCGCCGCCGCCTGGAGCGCGTTCGCTGCGTGTGTAATCGGATACAGCGCGTCGATCCAGCCAGGCACCAGCGTCATCAGGAAGTCAACGCTGATGAGGAAGTGGACGAAGATCAGCATCATGAAGTATAACGCGCCCAGGATTCCCAGCCTTCGGTTTACCATGAACCACTGGGCGGAAGTCCCCTGCCATCCACGCGCCATCCACTTGGCTATACGCTGCTGGCGCGAACCCTGCGGCGCGCGCTTGGCGATGGAAGCGAAGTCCGGAAGGCTGGACACCCAAAGGAGCGCGAGGCCCGTTACCACAAGCCCTAGAATCGCGGCTGATGCCCAGATATGCGGTGAGTAAGACGGCACCGCGTTGGGATCACTCATATCGAAGAACCACAGCGAGCGGCGTCCGTCGCTCAGCGGCGGCAGTATCCACAACATTGGGATGAACCACAGCAGGCTGAACAGCCCGACTGCGCTCCACAGCTCAGCGGCGCGGGACAGCGGCCTGCGCCAGTGCCCGTTGGCGAGTCTTGGAGCGATGGCGACCATTGGTGCGGCTGACGCCGTTGTAATCATGAAGCTGAACATCGCCACGTAGTAACCCCAGACGACGGTATCTCCGACACCGTCAAGAAGCCGGACCACTACCCCGATGACACCCAGAACCGTGAAAACGCCAAAGACAGCCGCGGCTCTCCAGAAGTTGTCGCCGACGGTCAGGTACTTGCTGACCAGAACCTCCGTCGTCTCACTTGGAGAGGTCGGCGGATCGGCGACGCGAGTATCTGCGTGGCTGCCCTCGTGGGATGCTGCTGCGTGTGCGCTGCTAGCCATGTGAGGCTTCCTGAGTTTCCTTATCGACCTTGCGGAGATATATCACAGATGGATGTGTGCCAAGCTCTTCCAGTATGCGGTATCCTCTTCCCTCGTCGAGCTCGCGCTTGACGATCTCCTGAGCCTTGTTCTTGGGCTGGGGCAATCTTTCGCCCTCACGCTTCGCCGACAGCATGTCGAACAGATCGCCGAACACGAGAGTCTCGGTCGGACAGGCGTTGACGCACGCCGGACTTATGGACCGCTCCAGGGCCGGATCGGCCATGATCGCCTCGCCTGACGAGTCGCCCATTTCCTGGTCCGCCTTGCGCTTCGTGCGACGGATCCTCTGGATGCAGAACGTGCACTTCTCCATGATGCCCCGGCTGCGTACCGTGACGTCCGGGTTCAGCTGGTTGGTCAGACTCTCCGGCCAAGACGGCTCCCAGAAGTTGAAGAACCGCGCGTGGTATGGGCAGCCGTTAGCGCAGAACCGCGTGCCGATGCAGCGGTTGTAGATCTGAACATTCAGGCCTTCTGAGTTGTGGTAGGTCGCATAGACTGGGCAAACCGGCTCGCACGGCGCGTCCGCGCAGTGCTGGCAGAAGATCGGCACGAACCTCGCCTTGACGTTCGGGAACTCTCCTTCCCAGTAACGCTCGACGCGTATCCACTGGATGGCTCGTCTCTGGTTGAAGTGCTCTTCTTCATTGATGGGAATGTTGTTTTCCGACTGACAAGCCACTACGCAGGCCTGGCAGCCCGTGCACTTGTCAAGATCAACTATCATTCCCCAGCTTTCGGGCATTTAGGCAGCTCCCTTAGCTATCTTCTGAAGTAACCTGGACGACACGTCCATGATCGTCTTCCGGAAAATCGACAACGGTATTCTCGAACTTGGGCAACCGCACCCATTCGTCGGTCTTCTCTATATTCACCTTTGTTGCGGCCCAAGCGATGGCGCCGGTATCGGCGTCGGTCAGAGGGGCGAGTATCGAAAACACGTTCGCTCCTCTGTCTTTGGCGTACCGACCGCTCTCAGCGTGGCCCTGTCCGAGCGGAATAGAGACCGTGTCGGGCGGCACCCCCGGGTGTGGGAACGCCAGCGCCTCGATCGAGCCTCTCGGCGAAGTCACCCGGACCACATCGCCCTCGCGGATGTCAAGATCCTCAGCGACGTGCATGTTGATTTCGATCCACGTGCGCCAGGTTGCGGTAGTTATGGGGTCCGGTGTCGCCTGCATCCATGGCAGGTGCGCACGCTGGCCCTCGCCTATTCCCGTCTGGCTGAACGGCGTCAGGTAGAATTCGAACCCATTGCCGCCCTCGAACTGCGCCTCTTGGTAATCCGGAAGCTCAGGAGGTCTCGAAATGCCGCCGCTGAACCTTGCGCCGGTATCCCACCAGCCGCCCCGTTGAAGCACTCCGTTCCAGAAGCTGCCAAAGTCAGGGGCGCTCACTGAGCCACGTCCCAGGCTGTAGAGCTTCTGGGCATCGGCCTGGAGAATGTCCTTGAACGTCTCACCGCCCAATTCCAGGTCGAGGTTCAGTCCTTGGGCGAGAGTCAGCAACACGTCTGCGAACCCGCGCGTGCCCAGCTCCGGACCACGATTCTCGAAGAAGGGCCTTACCACCGGCTGTTGGAATCCAACCAATTCGTAGCCTGCGCCGAAGTGAGGAGTATCGCTTCCCCAGTCCTCAAGCGCCGTGTGCTGAGGCAGCACCAGGTCGGACATCAGTGTCGTGTTGTCCATCACACTGCTGAAACTGGCGATGAACGGCACATCGTACGAAGCATCGTAGATGTCCACCGAGGCCGGCAGCCCATAGAAAGGATCCGCTCCGCTTACCATCAGCGTGTTGACTTTGCCGGCGCGCATATCCGAGACGATGTCCTGCCAGTCGGACAGCGTGCCTGTGCCATGAGGCGCCGCAATATCTTCCAGTGGCGGAGCAGGATTGAACAGCACGCCGCCAGGAGTTTCTACGCTCCCCACCAGGAAGTTGAGTGAGTATATGGCGACGAGGTTGGCCAAGCCGTTGGTGTGAGCGCCTGCTGAGCCGCCTCCAATTGCAATCGCCGGAGCGTGACTCGCGAAATAGTGGGCTATGTCGACGATCTTCTCAGCGGATACACCCACTCTGTCCGCGACCGCTTCAGGTGCGAATTCAGACAGAGCTTCGGTGTTTCCGCCGGTGAGCGCTTCCGCGGCGGCGGAGTCGCCGAGGCCTTCTCGCACTATGACCTCAGCGATGCTCAGCGCCAGCAGACCCTCGCCTCCGGGCTTGATCGGTATCCATTTGTCCGCGTTCGCGGCGGTCATCGAGAAACGCGAGTCCACGTGGTAGTGGGTGCCTCGCTCGCGGTCGCCCTGCCTGAACTTGCCGTACCCGCGTCCGTATCGCACGGGCGATCCCCAGGTGTTCAGGAAATCCGCGCCGAAAGACAGGATAAACTGCGAATTCTCAATGTCGAAATCAGGCATCCTGTCCTGATCGAACACGGTCTTTATCGCCGTGTTCAGGTTAGCGCTCTCAAGCGGTTCGTATGGCACGTGCTTGGCGCCGAACTGCCTGGACAATCTGCTGACTACGAGGCCGAGGTGTCCCCCCACAGGATTGGTGGCAATCACCACTCCCTGCTGACCCCGTTCCTGTTGGATGTTCTGCAAGTGAAACGTAAGCCTGCCGATGGCGTCGGTCCAGCTAATCTCTTCGAAATGACCAGCGCCGCGTTCACCAGCACGCACCATCGGGCCGCGTATTCGGTCTGGGTTGTAAAGCGCCTGGAGACCGGCTTCGCATCTCGCGCTGTGCTTGCCCGCATTGACTGGGTAATCGATGTTGCCCTCGATCTTGCGTGCCCTGCCCTCCATCACACGGACGACGATGCCTTCAGAAGAGGCGCATTCGCGGCAGAGCGTGGCGTACCAGTTGTCTCGTCCGGAGACGAGGTCTTCCGGCATACGCACTGGCGACTCGACAAGCAGCTCGTCCTCCGGCACGCCACAGGCAGCGAACAGAATCGCCGCGGACGCGGAGCCGCCGGTGAGAGTTAGGAACTGTCTTCTGGTTAATGCCATTGTCTGTAATCCGGGCGGATACGCTCCTCTAATAGTGGCAGGTAGTGCAGTCGGTAGGCGCGCTGTTGTCGCGATGGCAGTCCACGCAGTCGCTCATCTTGAGTGTACGCACCTGCTTCACCTTCTCCATCGAGCCGACATCACCGTGACAGGTCGAACAGACCTGCGACGCGGGAACCCCGTCCCGCTCGGAGAAGTATCTGATGTGCGCCTCGTGAACGAAGTGGACGTGATCTGGAACGCGATGCACCCGAACCCAATTTATAGCGTCGTTGTTCTTGTGCGCGTCCTTGACCTTTTTGATCTCCGCCTGAGCCGCCTCTGTGGTTCCGGGCACAGCCTGGTGACACGTCATGCAGATCGCCACAGCCGGAATTGTGGCCTGGGCCGAGGTCTCCACCTGCCTGTGGCAGAATGTGCAGTCCAGGCCGAGATCCTGCACGTGCGTCGTGTGAGGGAACGCGATTGGCTGCTCAGGGCCTTCATCAGACCCAAAGATTACCGGAGTGCCGATCCAAGCCGAGATGATCCAGATGAGGCCGACCAGCACCACAATCGCTGTGACCAACCCGCCAATACCCAATACCGCACCGAGAAACATCTGCTTGCCGGTGGGCTTCTTTATCTGAAAGTCGCCTGGAATCAAATCGCGGCTATCCTGGGTATCGGTCGGATGGGTATCTTCAGATCCAGTAGTCGGGCCAGAAGTTCCGAAGAACGCCCGCGAAGTCCACGGCGCGACTCAGGAAAAACATGGCAATGACAAAGCTGATGACCGCCAAAGCGTACAGAGGCGGCCTGGCCTTGCGCCAGCTTTCAGGAATGTGACCGGACATGACAAACGAGGGAATCATGATGTGCCCCAGTATCATGTTCGAGGCAAACAGCACAATAAATAGGACGGCCAACCAGAGGCTCTTGAGCAGGCTGCCTAGCTCGCTCCAGCTTTCAGGCCCAATCACTCTCGGGTCCATCGTTATGGGTATGACATCCATACGGTAGGCGGTCGAAATCCTGTAGCTAGCTCATGAAAATTGCGGCCCTTTGGAGGCCGCTGACGATTATCACACCGGGTTTTAGGGGTGTCAAGGTCATGGGCTTGAAAGCCCGTGACCTGTATGATCCAAAACTGTTGTGAAAATTATCACTTTGGCCGCTCGCATGTCAAGGAGAACAGGCGACCGCATACCGCCGACGCCCGGGCATCTTGCGTCTATAATACAGCGAGCCAAAGGTAGAGGAGGAGCGCTCACATGAGAGTCAACAACGTCGTAACCAGAATGCGCGAGGGCCAAATGGCCTACGGGCTGAATCTCTCTTTCCCATCCACCACGCTAATAGAGCTCGGCGGGCGTGTGGGATTCGAGTTCGTGACTTTCGACAGCGAGCACGGCCCGTTCACGGTTGACCTGCTCGACGATCTCTGCCGAGTCGCCGACATGGCCGGTCTTACACCGATGGCGCGTGTGCCGGACATCGAGCATCCCACGATTCTCAGGTTTCTGGACCGGGGCATACTGGGCATCACCGGACCTCACGTCGTCGATGCCGACCGAGCCAGGAAGCTCGCCGCTGCCTGCCGGTATGTACCCAGGGGAGCGCGCAGCTTCGGCTCAGGCCGCGGGGCCTACTTCGGAGATGTCGAGTCACTCCCGAATTACATGGAGCACACCAACGACAACATACTGGTCATCGCCCAGCTCGAGGACATCCAGGCGCTGGACAACATAGACGAGATCCTCGCGGTGGACGGCATAGACCTCTACGCGTCGGGCGCTCAGGACATCGCCCAGTCAATGGGACTTCCGGGACAGCCCAATCATCCCAGAGTACAGGAGTTCGAGCAGCAGGTGCGCGATGCGGTACACGCAGCGGGCAAGCAGATGGCCGACGACGTGATGACATCGGCGCGCGCCGCCAATCTGTTCATGGACGGAGCCAGAGCATTTATGGAGGGACAGAAGCAATGAAACGCGCTACAAAGGACGTCCTCTATTTCGAGACCGGGCCGGACAACGCTCCGACACTGTTCGTAGATCCGGGCGAGGAGTTCGAGGTAATCACGCAAATGAACCGAGGCCCGTGGATAGAGGGACATCCTGACCAGGAAGAGCTGGAAGCCAAGCTGGTCGGGGGCAACCCATCGAGCGGGGCCATCTACGTCAACGGCGCCGAGCCTGGACAAGCGTTGATCGTACACGTTCTGGACATCCAGACAGAGTCATTCGGCTACACTCGATTCAGAGGAAGCACCGGGGCAATGCCCGGCTGGATGGGCGCAACTGGGATAGGCCATCACGAGAAGATCGTCCAGATCAGCGACGGCCTCATCCACTGGAGCGACGATCTGAAGTTCCCGGTTGAGCCTATGCTCGGAGTCGTTGGTGTGGCCCCGGCCAGAAGCAGGTGGACCAACGCATGGGCCGGAGAGTGGGGTGGCAACTTCGACATCCAGGAGATCACTTCCGGCGCATCGGTACACATTCCGATCCAGGTAGCAGGCGCGCTGCTGCACGTTGGAGATATGCACGCCCGGCAGGGCGATGGCGAGATATGCGGCGCTGGAGGCATCGAGACTGGCGGGACAGCCAGACTGCGATGCGAGCTTGCCCCATTGCCCGAAAACATGACGTGGCCCCGAATCGAAAACGAGACTCACATCATGACGACGGGCATAATGCGGCCCGCGGAAGACGCCTTCAGAACAGCCCTTTCCGAGATGCTGATGTGGCTGGAGACCGACTACGGCTTCGAGCGCGGCGAAGCGTATCTCTTCCTGGGCCAGGTGCTGGAAGCGCGCTGCACCCAGTTCGTGAATCCGACCTTCAGCTACCTGTGCAAGGTCAACCGGAAGTGGCTGCCCAAGTAGTCACGGCTGACGATCAGGGTAGGTACGTTCAGCGTTTTTCAGCCTATGGGAGCAAGACCGTCAAACGCGAGACACCCAAGTAGTCGGGATGGGGGTAGTGCCCGGCACGTTTTCTCAGGATGCCAGCCATGATGTTTAGCTGGTCGGACACGTAACGATCTGGGGTGATGGACTTAACGTAGGCGTCCACGTCAGAGGGCGGAATCATCGCCAGCTTGTAGAACAGCTCCATGTACGATTCGGGCGAGAGCTTTCCCTTGTCCTCCAACTCTGTCCTTAGATGGGCCAGATCAGGATCGTTGAAGATTGCATGCCATATGATAAGGCTGGATCGATCGTGGGGGCCGTCGGAGTCTTTTTCCAGCGAGGATTTCATCCTGGAGCTTAACCCGTCTATTTCGCGATTCGCATCTCGCGAGTCTGTGAACTCGGCCGTCTCTATGTCGGCGTACCTGCCAATCGTACGTCCGATGGCGCCTTCGAACGCACCTGCCTGAGCCTCCCATAACGGACCCGCCAATGGACTTCGGCTCCGCATCTGGGCCGGATTCAGGATCCTTTGCAGCGCGTGTCCGGCCTCGTGAGCCGTGGCCCCGAGCGACCATGAAAGTCCAAACTCGCCACGAATCACCAGCCGAAGACCGTTATCCGTTCGATCGCAGCAGTAGCCGCCGAAGCCCTTGCCATAATCACTGATCCACTCTTTCCTGGTCAGGTACAGCATCTCTATCCCATCTTGCTGGTAGCTGCGTCCAGTCAAGAGATAGTACGCAGTTCCGAACAAGTCCAAAATGGGCTTGGAATGGTCTATCGGAACACGCTCGACAGCCCCGTCGGGCTTGTACACTGCGCCTTCTATGCGAACATGCCATTCCCTGTTGGAGGTGATAAACGCAACGGCGGAACGCATCTCCTCAGGCGTCAATGGGGTGAACTCCGGCGGCGACTGCGGGGGCACGGACACGTAGTCCGCCGGGAAGCCGGTCGCCAGGGCGCTCACTCTCCCATCGCTTGAGCCTATATATACTGTCCCCTCGTCTACAACAGGTGAGAAGGTGATGTCTTCAGCTGCGGAGTGCTGCCAGACTATGCTCCCGTTCGATGCATCAATGGCATTGAGCCGGTCTCCCTCTGATACGGCATACACAAGGCCCTCTGATGAGATCGGAGTGAACGAGCCAGGGGAGCCAATTTCTCTTCTCCACCTCAGCGAGCCGTCGCCCAGATTGAGGGAATACAGGAATCCGTCGTCGGATGTGAAGTACACGGCTCCGTCTGCCTCGAACACCGAGCCGAGAACTCCTCCACCTCTCCCGCTCCAGAAGTTCCATACCAGCCGTCCAGACTGCGCATCGAACGCGTACACGCGCTCGTCCGGGGACCCCACCAGGACGAAGTCACCAGCTGCCAGCGGTGTCGAGTGAGACGGCGACAGAGTATCCCCGGCCCACAGCCTCGCGCCATTCTCCGCGCTGAGAGCGACAACCAAGCTATCATCAGTAGGCAGGTACACCTTGCCATCGGCGACCGTCAGCCCGCCTGTGGGATGTGATTCGGATACGGCCCTCCACGCGATCTCGCCGCCTTCGAGATCGATTGCGATGATCTCGCCGTTCTCCAGCGCTGCATACACGAGGCGCCCGTCTGTCGCCATGCCGCCTCTCAACGGTATGGCCAAGTACACCTGCCACAGTCCACCTCCAGTCATTCGATCAACGGCATGTACACAGCCCCAGTCGTCGGCGAGCACCATCACGGCGCCAGACATGATGGGCTTGCCAACAATCTCGCCGCTGGCCGTGTATCGCCACTTCACCTCTCCGGTCGTGAAGTGCGCCGCATAGAGGCTCTGACCATGCAGCCCACGATAGATCACTTCGTCACCCACGATGAACCAAGGCTGGGCTTGACCGGCGGTATCGAGACTGTGGACGAGTGTACCGCCTGCCGACAATTGCGCGTCGGCGGGCGAAGAGCGGGGATCCACACTCCATACCCTCGGGGCAGCGACAACCTCTCTGGACGTACACTCGAACTGTGCGACTGGTTCGAGTCCGACCGGAAGCCCAGGCGTCAGGGCGTACACGTGACTATCCATCGAGGGGATGTACACCGTTTCACCATCCGTCACCGCGGATGCCGCGACATCCTGTCCTGTCTCGAATCTCCAGCCTATCTGGGATGTTCTCCTGTCTAGCGCGTAGAAGTAACCATCGTTGGAGCCAAAATAGACCACGTCATCGAGAACGAGCGGCGTCGATTCGATAGCGTCGCCTGTTCGGAAGAGCCAACTCAACACCCCTTCGGAGGCGTCTAGCGCGTAAACCGTGCCTCCCATGTCTCCGAGGTAAACGGTCTGGTCGCTGATCCTGGCAGGATATTTGGCCTTGGCCAGCAAGTTGAACTTCCACAATGGTTCGCCATCCGTGATCGACAGGGCATGAACGCCCCGGTTCTCCGTACTGACCACGAGTATGCTATCGTCCACCGCTGGGGGCGCGGTAATCTCCTGACCAATATCTACGCGCCATACGACTTCGCCAGACACCGAATCGACGGCGTGGACGACGCCGTTCTGAGAGGCGAAGTACACCCTACGATCTCGGACGACTGTCCCGCCCATAAGATCGAGGTCCTCCGAGTCGAGTTCCCAGACCGCTTCACCATTGATTAGATCGAGTGCGACCAATCTCCCGTTGTCATATGCTACGTAAACCCTGTTCCCGTCGGTCGATACCTGCCCCGAAGGTCGAACGTGACCCTGAAACAGCCATCGCGCGGCTCCGGTGTCTTTATCGAGAGCTATGACCTCTCCACTGAGCGATGCGAACACGACAGACTCCCCAGATATGACCGGATACGCGACTCCCCCTTCTACGGGGTGATGCCAGATTGTCCGACCACTTGTGACATCGATCGCGAAGAAGCCAGCGCTCCAAGCGCCGCCAACGAACAGAACTCCGTCGCCAATGACAGGATGAGCGCCCCTCTCCAAGGCAACCTCGAATCGCCACAGCTCTTCACCCGGCTGTGGCGGGATAGGCGTTGGCGTAGCGGTCGGTTCAGGCGTAGCCGTCGAGGTGGGTTCGAGCGTAGGTGTGGCAGCAGACTGTGGCTTGAGCGTGGCAGTCGGTTCAGGTGTGGCAGTTGCCGTTGGTTCGGCAGTTGGCGTGGCAGTCGCCGTTGGTTCGGCAGTTGGCGTGGCAGTCGTCGGTCGGGGTGTGGGTGTCGCAGTAGGTTCGGGTGTTGACGTAGGCGCTGGCGTGCTCGTAGGTTCGGGTGTTGACGTAGGCGCTGGCGTGCTCGTAGGTTCGGGCGCTGCGGTCGCCGTCGGTTCAGGGCTTGGTGTAGATGTAGGCGTCGGCGTAGGGCTGCTCTTCGGCAAGGCTATAACGACCGAAGCCGGCGTTGGCGATTCAGTAGGCGGCGGCGATTGGTCACAAGCCGCGAACACAGCGATAAGCAGGACACCGGCTACAGCGAACCGTAGCCATCTCTTCATCACGCCACGTCCACCACGCATCTGAAGCCCATGTTGCCGGTGGAGCTGTCCGGTGTGTTCGCGCTGCGCGCGGCTACCCGGTAGCGGTTGCAGTAAGACTCGTGACACAGGTATGAGCCGCCGCGGATCACTCGGCTGACTCCCGACGGCGGACCTGTGGGATTGTCCCTGGAACCGTGTCGATGGAACGTCGGACTGAACCAGTCCCACTGCCACTCCCAGACATTTCCCGCGACGTTGTACAGCCCGAACCCGTTGGGATCAAAAGACCTGGCCGGCGCGGTTCCGTCGTGACCGTCTTCAGTCGTATTCCGGTCAGGGAACTCACCCTGCCAGATGTTGCACATGTGCCTGCCACTTGGAGCCAGATCGTCGCCCCAGGCATAGCGCCTCCCGACCAGTCCGCCTCGGGCTGCCATCTCCCACTCGGCCTCAGTCGGAAGTCGCTTCCCGGCCCATCGACAGTACGCCTGCGCGTCGTTCCAGGAGACGTGGACGACAGGATGGTCCATTCTTCGGCTGATTCCCGATCCCGGCCCATCGGGCCTGCGCCAGCATGCTCCATCTACGCGCCACCACCAGGGCGCCTCCGCGACCGCCTGCGTGACCGTCCTGGCGATCTTTCTGGAGACAAACGAGTGAAACACGAACGACCATCCAAACCGCTCGGCCTCGGTCCTGTACCGGGTCTGCCTTACGAACCTCCCGAACTGCGCGTTGGTCACCGCGGTCTCGTCCATGAACAACGGCGAGACCTCTACCTCCCGCACCGGCCCCTCACCGTCGGCGGCAAACCCAACTTCGTCGTCGGCGCCCATGAGAAATGTGCCGCCGGGTATGTGGACCATGCCTTTGGGAGCGTGTCCGACGGGCTTGGTCCTGACAAGACCGGCCGCGACATGACGCAGATGTGGCCTGTTGGTCTCCGAAGATGGAGCGCAGCAGGCTTCAGACATCCCCGCCTCCTCGACTGCGGATCAGATACCCAGAGAGGCTGCAGCCGTCCGCGCAAGCTCGATCAGCGGCGCCGGATAGACGCCGAACACGAAGGTCGCCGCCGCGGTAGCCGTCAGCGCCACTCCGGTAGCCGCGTCTGAGGTAACCGCGCTGTCGTCCGAGGGCTTCTGGAGGAACATGACCTTGACGACACGGAGATAGTAGTAGGCGGAGACCACGCTGTTCACCATGCCGGCAATAGCCAGCCAGGCCATGTCAGCGCTTACCGCCGCGCTGAAAAGGTAGATCTTCGACATGAACCCGATGGTTGGAGGTATCCCCGTCAGCGAGATCATCGCGAATCCCAGCGTTGCGGCCAGCAATGGCGCGCGCTTCACCATACCCGCGTAACTGACGATGTCGTCGGAGTCGATCCTGTTGGATACGGCGACTATCGCCCCGAAAGCCAGCAGGTTCGTAGCAACGTATCCGCCCAGGTAGAACAGTATGCCGCTCGTCCCGATGTCCGTCTGCTCCGCCGCTCCGGAAGCGAAGACCGCCAGTCCGACCATCACGTAGCCCGCGTGCGCGATGGTGCTGTACGCAAGCATTCGCTTGATGTTGTTCTGACGAATCGCGACGAGGTTTCCGAACGTCATAGAAGCAACGCTCAGCGCAGCGAATATCGCGGCCCAGTTCTCACTCACGACGTCCATCGGGAACGAAATGTAGAAGACCCTCAGCAAGACGGCGAATCCGGCTGCCTTCGACGCAACGGAAAGGAACGCCGTTATAGGCGTTGGCGCGCCCTCGTACACGTCCGGCGCCCAGAACTGGAATGGGAAGCTGGATATCTTGAACCCGAATCCGGCTATGACCAGAGTTATTCCAAACAGGAGCGCCTTGCTGTCGCCGAAGGCCGCGGCCGGGTTCAGAACACCGGCATCTACCATCGCGCCTATCTGCGCCGCAATCGCGGCAAGGGACGTCGTCCCTGTATATCCGTATATGAACACCATGCCGTAGAGCAACACGGCAGAGCTGACGGCGCTCAGTATCAGGAACTTCATCCCGGACTCTGCCGAGCGTCCGTCACGCAGGAACGCGGCCAGCGCCGCCGTCGGCAGCGCGGTCAGCTCCAGAGCTACGTAAATCGTGATGAGCTCGGTAGTGGACGCCAGCAGCATCATGCCGGACGTCGCGAGCAGGATCAGCCCGTAGAACTCTGCCCGGAACCGCTGGATGCGCTCGACATATGAGCCGGACATCAGCAGCACCAGCACCGCGGCCGTGGCGAGGAGCAACTTGAAGAAGAGACTGAACTTGTCAACTACCAGCGTGCCGAAGACGCCCTGCATCTGGCCGGTCTGCTCGGAGTTGAGATCTCCCCACAGCGCCAGAGTGAACACGACGGACAGAGCAAGGCCAATCACACCGACGGCCAGAAGCGCGCTCTTCCTGGACACTACCAGGTCGAGCAGGATCAGCAGCAGCGCCACTCCTGCCAGAGATATCTCAGGCGATAGAAGGTATATGTCGTTTAGCGTCACGTTGCGATCGTCTCGCTAGTTGATTCTGCTTAGGACCAGGTCCATCTGGAGCGACTCCACAATCGGCTTTACTCCCGTCACGAACACATCGGTGATTGTCCCTGGAAAGATGCCGACCACCATTATCGCAATGATGAGGGCAGCTATGGGCACTGCCTCGATAGGAGTCGCGTCGCGTAGATCGGCGAACCTGGGGTTGAGCGGGCCAAACATCACCCGCTGCACCATCCACAGTATGTAGCCTGCCGTCAGGACAACTCCGAAAGCGCCGAGAGCGGTCATCCAGCTCCAGACCGGGAAGGTGCCGATGAAGACGTGAATCTCGGAGACGAACCCAGCGGTCGATGGCAGTCCCAGCGAAGCCAGGCCGGCGACCAGCAGCGCAGTCCCCAGAATCGGCATTCGTCTGGCCAGACCGCCCAGGTCAGGTATGTGCCTGGTATGCGCGCGTTCATAAACATAGCCCACCAGCAGGAACAGCAGCCCTGTGATCACGCCGTGTGTGAACATCTGGAGTGAGGCCCCTGTGAGGCCGACCGACGACACCTGTCCCGCGACTCCGACAGCCGACGCAAGACCGAGGAGCACGAATCCCATGTGACTTATGGAGCTAAACGCGATGAGTCGCTTCATGTCCGTCTGCCTGAGCACCACCGCGGCCCCATACAGGATATTGATTACCCCGAGCGCCGCAAGCGCCCACGACACGTCTCTGAGCACGTCCGGCAGGATGCCGCCCAGCCTGAACATGCCGTATGCGCCCATCTTCAGCAGCACGCCGGCCAGCATGACGCTCGCCGCCGTTGGGGCGTCGGTGTGGGCGTCCGGAAGCCACGTGTGCAGCGGCCATACGGGCAGCTTGACCGCGAACGCGACGAACAGCAGCAGGAACACGAGCAGGGCGGGTATGCTGCCTGCCTGCCTCACCAGGGCCGGCATCTCCGTCATGTCGAACGAGCCCGTCGTGAAGTACAGGATCAGGATTCCGACAAGCATGAAGGCGCTTCCCAGTATCGTGAAGATCAGGAACTTCATAGCCGAGTATTCCCGGCGACCGCTCCCCCAGATCGAGATCAGGAAGAACATCGGAATCAGCTCGAGCTCCCAGAATACGAAGAAAAGCAGGAAGTCGAGCGACGTAAACACGCCCACGACCGCCCCCTGGAGCGCAAGCAGCCATACGAAGTATTCGCGTACCCGGGGATCTTCGCCCTGCTCCTCGCGTTGCTCACCTATATTCCAGGAAGCGAACACCGCGACCATGCCCAGCAGCCCGGTGAG
>JAAXHZ010000123.1:0-687 GCA_012270625.1 Dehalococcoidia bacterium
TGCCGCTCGAATAGAGGCAGAAGCACGCGCTGAGGCGGCTGAAGCGCGGGTAGCGGAGTTGCAGGCGGAGCTTAGGCGGCTGCGCGGACAGTAGCGCAGGGTCTTTTCGTTTTCCAAAAACGGGCTGGGTGAAAGGACAACAGACTTCCTCGCGCCGGACCGCCGCCCAGCCATGCTATGATAGTCGTCCGAATGGGAGTTCCGCATCCACAGCACAGCGGAGAGTCCGACCATGACCAGCCCAAGCTCACTAAAGCAACAACAGATTGTTGACTACTCCTACTCTCACATCGAACCGATGCCCGACCCGCCGCGCGAGCCTGACATGAACCAGCGCAGAGCAACCCGGGCTTTCGATGGCATCCTGATTCCATACTTCGCAGACCGCGACGACGTGCTCATCTCAGGCGAGGGATACCTGCGATTCAACGGAAGCAACGCGAACGAGAGACTCGCTCCTGACTGTGTCGTCGCCTTCGGCGTGGACGACCCTGACGCGATAGAGGCCCGCAACGGGTATGTGATAAGCGAGGTCGGCAAGCCGCCCGACTTCGTGCTGGAGGTGGCGTCACGAAGCACTGGTCGTCGGGACTACACGGTGAAGCGTGAGGGCTACGCTGGATACGGTGTTCCTCAGTACTGGCAGTTCGACCATACAGGCGGCAGGTATCACGCCTCTGCGCTGTC
>JAAXHZ010000123.1:710-3386 GCA_012270625.1 Dehalococcoidia bacterium
TCTGGGGACACAGCGAGGTGTTGGGTTTGGACCTGTGCTGGGACGATGGAGAGCTGAGGTTCCGTGACCCATCGACCGGTGAGTTTCTGCCGACACCGGAGGAGCAACGAGCGGCTCAGGGTGAGGAGCGTGCCTCTCGAATAGAGGCCGAGGCCCGTGCTGAGGCGGCTGAGACACATGCAGAGACGGAGCGAGATGCAAGACAGGTGGCAGAAGCGCGCGCAGAGGCTGAGCGAGACGCAAGGCAGGCGGCCGAGACACGGGTAGCGGAGCTGGAGGCAGAGCTCCGGCGGCTGCGCGGACAGTAGCTCAGGGTCTTTTCGTTTTCCAATAACGGGCTGTGTGAAGGGGCAACAGACCTCCTCTTCCTCAGGACGAGGTTGACATCCCAACCTGACACAGGTTCCAGCAGGCACCGCGCGGCGGTTCATCGCCCAGCCATGCTATGATAGTCGTCCGAATGGGAGTTCCGCATCCACAGCACAGCGGAGAGTCCGACCATGACCACCCCAAGCTCACTAACGCAACGACACGCAGTTGACTACTCTCACATCGAACCGATGCCCGACCCGCCACGCAAGCCAAAGATGGAGCAATACGAGAATCTGATTTACGCAGGCTACAGCCTCAAGGCACACTTCGCAGACCGCGACGATGTGCTCATCTCCGGCAAGGGATACCTGAGATACAACGGGAGCAACGCGAACGAGAGACTCGCTCCTGACTGTGTCGTAGCTTTCGGCGTCGATCCCCGATCCATAGTAGCCCGCAACGGGTACGTGATTAGCGAGGTTGGCAAGCCGCCCGACTTCGTGCTGGAGGTGGCGTCGCGCAGCACTGGACGTCGGGACTACACGGTGAAGCGTGAGGGCTATGCTGGATACGGTGTTCCTGAGTACTGGCAGTTCGACCACACCGGTGGCAGGTATCACGCCTCTGCGCTGTCTGGTGACGTGCTGGTGGACGGCAGGTATGAGCCTGTGGAGATAGTCCATGAGCCTGACGGTCTGATCTGGGGACACAGCGAGGTGTTGGGATTGGACCTGTGCTGGGATGATGGAGAGCTGAGGTTTCGCGACCCATCGACCGGTGAGTTCCTGCCCACATCGGAGGAGCAACGAGCGGCCCAAGAGGCGGCCCAGGCACGTGCTGAGGCGGCCCAGACACGCGCTGAGGGGGCTGAGACACATGCAGAGGCGGAGCGACATGCAAGACAGGTGGCAGAAGCGCGCGCAGAGGCTGAGCGAGACGCAAGGCAGGCGGCCGAGACACGGGTAGCGGAGCTGGAGGCAGAGCTCCGGCGGCTGCGCGGACAGTAGCGACCCGCGATGCCTGAGCAGTTAGACCCCAATGACGATCGTTTCTCCCGCGCAGCCGGTGAGATTCTTCGCCGCTACGACGCGGGTGAGCGCGAAGCGAACATCACCAGCGCAATCCGTGATTTCCTGATCGTCACGGGCCTAGCCTCGCCGGAGGAGATCGTCGAAGAGAACCCACCTTCTCCCGACGAGTCACGGCTGGCAGTGGATCTGACCGCGCTCGACACGTTCGTAGAGGTCAAGCGCAGGATAGGCACGACCGCCGGATTCGAGCCAAATCCGCAGTACGTGGAGCAGATCGACGACTACCTCTCTGAATCCGCCAGCACAGGCAGGGGCATCCGCACCGGTCTTTTGACCGATGGCAGATACTGGCTGCTGCGCTGGCCCGGCGCCGGGCCGGTCAAGACAGCCAGGCCATACGGCTTCGAGCTTAGGGACGCCGAGAGCTGGCTGCCTCTGTTCGAGTGGCTTCGCGACGAGGCGCTGACTTCACTCGTTGACATCTACCCGGATCGCGACGCCGTCCAGCGGCACCTGGGGCCGAACAGCCCATCCTACCAGCGCGACATCACCGCGCTTCGCGCACTGTTCAGCGCCTGTTGCGACGAGCCGACCATCCGTGTAAAGCAACAGCTCTGGAACGACCTTCTGAGAGCCGCGCTCGGTGAAGTGGCTCACACGCCATCGGAGATGGACGACCTGTTCGTCCGCCACACCTACCTCAGCATGGTCATCGGAATGGTCGTCCAAGCGTCGTTCCGGGTGGACATCCGTCAGATTGCCGAGCAAGACCCGGCAGACCTGTTGCGGGGCGCTACGTTTCGGAGCGCGACAGGACTCCAGGGTGTAGTAGAGTCGGACTTCTTCGCGTGGCCCACTGAGGTCGGCGGCGCGCCTCTCATTCGCGCGCTCGCCCGCAGGATAGCCAGGTTCGACTGGAAGCAGCCTCCATCCGACATAGCTTCCATACTTTACGAGACTGTGATACCGCCGGACGAGCGTCGGATGCTGGGCGAATACTACACCCCTGACTGGCTCGCGCGAACGATGGTGAATGAGCTGATCGAAGACCCGCTGCGCCAGCGAGCGCTCGACCCCGCGTGCGGCTCGGGCACATTCGTCGCGGAGGCCGTGAACCACTTTATACGCGCTTCGGACAGCGCGGGGCTGGAGCCGAAGGAGGCTCTCGACAGGCTGGTGACCTCTGTGATCGGCATCGACGTCCATCCTGTGGCCGTCCACCTCGCGCGCTCCGCGTGGGTGCTGGCCGCTCGTCCCGCGATCAAGGCCGCTGGCGACGCCGGTTACGATGCCTCCGTCGCGGTCCCCATCTACCTGGGGGACGCGCTCCAGC
>JAAXHZ010000124.1 GCA_012270625.1 Dehalococcoidia bacterium
CCCAGGTGGACGACGACTTCCACGTCTTCAAACGCAGGACGGATCGAGTCGAGATCACTCAGGTCGGCAACGAAAGATTCGGGCCATCCGCAATCTTCCAAGTCGAGGCCGACCAGATCGTATCTGTATCCCAGTTTGCTGCGAACGATGCCGCCAATCTGCCCGGCCGCGCCCGTCACCAGAACACGCGCCTTGTCTGTCATACTATTCTCCGTTCACACCAGTTTTACATGTCCAGCTTTAAGCTGGCGGAGCGCTAGGCTAGAATGTCAGCGGCGCGGGATCATGAGCTGCCCCGAAGCGCCAGAATCAGAAGAGTTACCACTATCGGCACCACCACAGTCCAAAGCGCCCTTCGTGGAGTGAATCTAAACATGCCGACCCCCGCTGTTGCCACTATGCAACGCCGACGGAATGTTATCACAGACCTCGAATGTCAGGAGGCCGGATGAAGAGACGCTTCCAGCTGATAGCTCTTGACGTCGATGGTACTATCCGCGACCGGGATCGTCAGATCTCCGACCGTACCCGGTCTGCCATAGATCGCGCTCGCAAAGAGGGAGCCTACGTAACACTGGCGACCGGGAGAACCTTTCTCAGCGCGCTCAGCGCGTCCACTGACCTGTCCTTGACCTGTCCGATAATTACCTTCCAGGGGGCGCACGTGGCAGCGTCGGACGGCAAAGTGCTGTGGCACACTCCGCTCACTTCAGAGATGACCGGGGCCGCGCTAGATGCGCTGTCAGGCAGGACTGAGTTCGACGTCATGGCCTACTTCGGCAACGAAGTATTCGTTATGGAGACGTCCGCCTGGGCAATAGACTATGGGGAGAGGAACTCAATACCGATCCATGTCGTACACCCCAACAAGATCAAGACCGGTCCAATGACGCGACTGGTGGTCAGGGGCGACGAAGACGCGATCGAGTCGCTTGAGCTCGAGCTCAATGATCGGTTCGATGGCGCGCTGTACGTCACAAGGTCGCTCTCGTATTTCTGTGAGATCCTTCACCCGGACGCTGGAAAGGACAAGGCGATTGAGTGGCTGTGTGAATATCTCGACATAAGCCCTCGCGATACGCTGGCGTTCGGCAATGGGTATAACGACATACAGATGCTCAGCGAGGCAGGTCTGGGTGTCGCTGTAGATGGGGCGGTCCCGCAGGCTGTTGCTGTCGCGGACTTTGTTGCCCCCTCGATGGAAGACGACGGCGTTGCGAGGGTACTCGAGTACCTGCTGGATGGGGGTTACGTGGGATGAATGCTTCTAGTTCGCCGGTTATTGTGGTATTGGGCGGCATCAACATGGACTTGGTTGCAACCTCGGCTCGAATGCCAGAACTCGGTGAGACCGTTTTCGGTCAGTCGTTCCATACCGCTCCCGGAGGCAAAGGGGCCAACCAGGCGGTCGCTGCCGCCCGTCTTGGGGCTGAGGTGCGCATGGTTGGGCGAGTCGGCGACGACCAGTTTGGGCCGACTCTGCTCGAAGGAATGCGCTCTGAAGGTATAGACGTATCCGGCGTCTCAGTCGATCCGGTCAACCCTTCCGGGGTCGCGTTGATCCTACTCGACGACCATGCCCAGAATATGATCGTGGCTGTCTATGGGGCGAACATGGCGTGTGACGATCAGGAGGTCTCTTCCGTCAGAAGCGCGCTGCAAGACGCAGACGTTCTGCTGCTGCAGTTGGAGAATCCTCTGGGCGTCATCCTACAGGCGGCGACGCTTGCAAAGGAGATGGGAGTGACCGTCGTCTGGGATCCCGCTCCGGCTCTCGACATGGGCCAGGGTGCCTATCGCCTGTGCGACGTGCTGACGCCTAACCAGGCAGAGGCGGAGTTCCTGACCGGGATTGCCGTGATCGATCGGACATCCGCGGAGCGCGCGGCTAGGGCGCTGGTCGCGCAGGGCGCGCCCGCGGCGGTCGCCAAGTTGGGTGAGGGTGGAGCATTCTACGCTGCCCGGGAAGACGGCGGGTTCGTTCCGGCGTTCAACGTCGATGCCGTCGATTCAGTAGC
>JAAXHZ010000125.1 GCA_012270625.1 Dehalococcoidia bacterium
GGAGGTCGTCGAGGCTGGCCTGCGGATACTCAAAGGCGCCCGGACTGTCTTTGCCGTCGTCGAGGAGTACGCGCCACGATTGGCGACTGCGGTGGAGGAGCTTGGGTTCGAGGCTCAGGGCGAGTTTGTCGTCCTGGTGAAGTCGGTCGCTCGACAGGTCCGCGAGCGGACACCCGCAAGGTCGTCACGGGCGGCGGTGGAGTAAGCTGGTCTAGCTCGCGGACAGCCGGAACTTCCACAGCGCGACCGCCAGGAACGCCGCGCCGAATGCCGCAAGCGCGATCATCTCCTGAGATACGTCGCCGAACTCGGCTCCGAACAGCATCAGCTTGTTGAACGCGCCGTTCGCCCAGCCGTGAGGCGTCAGCCTGGCGAGCGACTGCATCCATTCCGGCGTTATGAACAGCGGCCACCAGCACCCGCCGATTGGCGCGAGAGTAAGCGATACCAACACTCCGGCGGTTGAGGCGGCCCTGATGTCGGTAACGAAGCTCGCCAGCATTACGCCAAACGCAGCAGACGTCAGCGCCATCAGCACGGATATGAGCACCACCGCGATGGGCGAGAGTCCCAGGTCTATCCCAAACGCCAGAATCCCAACGGTCCACAGCGCCACAAGCTGAAGAAGCCCTCTGAATGATGTGCCGACGAACTTGCCCATGATAATCGACTCCCGCCGCGCGCCGTTGGACAGCAGGCGCTCCAGCGTCTGTCCCTGTCGCTCACGGGCTATCGCCTCGGCGCTCAGCGCAGCCGCGAAGAAGACGAACATCGTCAGGTAGGCTGGCAGCGTGAAGTTGGAGGCGTTGACGGATTCGACTTCTCCGACAGTCTCGACCTCGAATGTGACCGCAGGCGTCCGTTCGCCGATAACGGACTCAGGATCGAACGATAGGGATCCGTCCTGAGCAGGCGGAGACAGCTCAAACAGCGCGAAGAGCGTAGCATTGCTATTCTCCAGACCGCTCGCTATAGAGGAGGCCAGGCCGTGCAACGCCGCCTGGACGTCGGGCGGGCTGCCGACGCCTATAACGACTTCGATAGTCGTCGGCTGGCCGCTCGTCACGCTGCCGGTGAAGTCGGATGGGAACGCCACAAATCCGGCAAGGCTGCCATCTTCAACTTGTGACAGCGCTGCTTGGTAGTCCGCTTCGATCACACCTGTCGCGTCGTTTTGGATTCCCTCTATGATCTGGCGGCTCAGGCCGTTGGTCTCCTGTGTGGCGATGGCAAGCTCCAGGGCCTCGTCGTCAGACCCGACATCTCCCAAAGCGAAGCTGAACCCAATGACGAACAGAAAAGGGAACAAGAAAGCGAAACCGACGGCGAGCCTGTCTTTGAAGAAGACCCTGGTATCCTTGGCCGCCATGAGCAGCGTCTGGCGCGCGACTGTGCCCATTCTACCGTCCTCCTCCCGACACTCTGAACATCGTCCGAGCGATAAGCAGACCGACAGCCGCCACTCCTGCCAAAACCGCTGCGCCTAGTCCCTGCTGCGCCAGTGACTCGCCATTCGCCAGTATCCCGAACATACTGTCGATAGCATAGCGGGTGAGGGTGATTCGAGAGAGAGCGTCCAGCGGTCCTCCACCTGTCACGTCGAAGAACGTGCCGCCGAATATGGTCATGAACATCGTGAAGAAGACTGCCGCCCAGGCAGCTTGGTCCCTCGTTCTCGCGACCGAGCCTATCACCAGCCCAATCGCGCTCACGGCCATTGCTGCCAGAGCCGATAACAACACCAGCTCGACGAAGTCGATCGCGTCCCCGATTCGAAGTACGACGAACGCAAGCGACAGCAGAATCAGCGCTTGCGCGATGGCTCTGAGCGTACTCGCGAAGAACTTCCCAACGAACAGCTGGTTGACCCCCAAGCGGGTAGTCATCAGCCGTTCCAGCGTGCCATTCCGCCGCTCCTCGACCAGCGTCTGAGCGCCCAGAGTTACCGCGAACATCAGGAACATGACCACCAGGCCGGGCACGAGTCGGTCTGTGGGTTCAGGAGCCTCGTCCCCGATAAATCGCGTCTCTACGCCCACAGCCGGGTTCTGGTTCGACTCCGTCAGTCGCCGGTTGACCACAGAGTCGATCCTGTCCTGTGGGATTTCTAGGTGGCCGATAGCGCCACTTACCATACTCAGCACACGGGCCTCGCTCACGATATCCTGAGCGACCGCACTGACGATTCCCTCGACGATCTGACCTGTGTCACCCCCATTGCCACGCTTCCTAAACGTGATGGCGACAGCTTCACCGTTTTCGAGTCCGGCGGAGAAGTCGGAAGGTATGACGATCGCGATCAGGATCGCCGAGCGGTCCAGAGCATCGTTCGCATCTTCGAGCGTCCGCTCCCTGACGGTGATCTCATCCATCGCGTCCAGGCTGTCTATCAGGGCGCGAGAGTGGATACCCTGGTCGAGATCGACCACGTGAGCGGTCGCGTGAAACGACTCCTCCCCACCGAACGCGCCGTACATGAGAGCGAACAGCACGATTGGCAGCGCGAGGCTGAATCCAAGCTCCCCCCTGTTGACGAAGTAGCGTTTCAGCTCGACGAGCGCTATGTGGAGTGGCAGCAGCATGGAAGCGCGCCGAAGCGTTTCAATCCCTCAGACTGCGGCCCGTTAGCTCTAGGAAGACAGTCTCGAGCGTGACAGTGGCGGGGTCGCCGATCTCCGACTTCAACTCGTGTGGAGTGCCCATCCTCACGATCTCGCCGTGGTCCATGATTGCCAGCCGGTCACAGAGCCGGTCTGCCTCCTCCATGTAGTGCGTGGTGTAGAGGACGGTCAGCCCTTCATCACGCAGCTCCTCGACGGTATCGAAGATATGGTTGCGGGACTGAGGGTCGATGCCGACGGTCGGCTCATCGAGGAACAGAAGCTGTGGCCTGCTCATCAGCGCGATAGCCAGGTTGACGCGCCGTTTCATCCCACCGGAGAAGTTGTCCACCTTGTCACGCGCACGGTCCAGCAGCCCCACTCGCTCCAGGTTCTCGTGCGCCGCGTCTTTCGCGTCCCTTCCGGACAGCCCGGCCATCCTGCCGAAGAATACGAGATTGTCGGTCGCCGAAAGCTCAGGGTACAGCGCGAGCTCCTGCGGGCAGACGCCTATGATCCGGCGGACCTGATCGCCGTCTCTCGATACGGAGCTTCCCCCGACGGTGATCTCGCCACCGTCCGGTCGGAGTACGGTGGACAGCATCCTGATGGTGGTGGTTTTGCCCGCTCCGTTTGGGCCAAGCAGTCCGAAGATCTCCTGTCGCTCGATCGAGAACGAGACATCATCGACCGCCGTAATGCCGTCGAACTCCTTGCGGAGGTGTTGGGCGGTGAGAAAGTCGTCAGAGCCATTCATAGCGACAGGATAGGCGTCGGACTGACCGGGTGTCAAAGCGGCGGTTCGTCGCTCAGCCATGCTATGATAGTCGTCCGAATGGGAGTTCCGCATCCACAGTTCAGCGGAGAGTCCGACCATGACCACCCCAAGCTCACTAAAGCAACGACACGCAGTTGACTACTCTCACATCGAACCCCTCCCCGACCCGCCGCGCGAGCCAAAGATGGAGCAATACCAGAATCTGATTTACGCAGGCTACAGCCTCAAGGCGCGCTTCGCAGACCGCGACGACGTGCTCATCTCCGGCGAGGGATACCTGCGATTCAACGGGAGCAACGCCAACGAGAGACTCGCTCCTGACTGTGTCGTCGCCTTCGGCGTCGATCCCCGATCCATAGTAGCCCGCAACGGGTATGTGATAAGCGAGGTCGGCAAGCCGCCCGACTTCGTGCTGGAGGTGGCGTCACGAAGCACTGGTCGTCGGGACTACACGGTGAAGCGTGAGGGCTACGCTGGATACGGTGTTCCTGAATACTGGCAGTTCGACCATACAGGCGGCAGGTATCACGCCTCTGCGCTGTCTGGTGACGTGCTGGTGGACGGCGAGTACGTGCCTGTGGAGATAGTCCATGAGCCTGACGGTCTGATCTGGGGACACAGCGAGGTGTTGGGTTTGGACCTGTGCTGGGACGATGGAGAGCTGAGGTTCCGTGACCCATCGACCGGTGAGTTTCTGCCGACATCGGAGGAGCAACGAGCGGCCCAAGAGGCGGCCCAGGCACATGCTGAGGCGGCTGAGGCACGCGCTGAGGCGGCTGAAGCGCGGGTAGCGGAGTTGCAGGCGGAGCTCCGGCGGCTGCGCGGACAGTAGCGCAGGGTCTTTTCGTTTTCCAGAAACGGGCTGGGTGAAAGGGCAACAGACCTCCTCACGCCGGACCGCCGCTCAGCCATGATATGATAGTCGTCCGAATGGGAGTTCCGCATCCACAGCACAGCGGAGAGTCCGACCATGACCAGCCCAAGCTCACTAAAGCAGCAACAGATTGTTGACTACCCCTACTCTCACATCGAACCGATGCCCGATCCGCCGCGCGAGCCTGACATGAACCAGCGCAGAGCGACCAAGGCTTTCGACGGCATCCTGATTCCATACTTCGCAGACCGCGACGATGTGCTAGTGTCGGGCGAGGGATACCTGCGATTCAACGG
>JAAXHZ010000126.1 GCA_012270625.1 Dehalococcoidia bacterium
CTCGGCGCTCCTCCGGTGTCGGCAGGAACTCACCGGTCGATGGGTCACGGAACCTCAGCTCTCCTTCATCCCAGCACAGGTCCAGACCCAACACCTCGCTATGTCCCCAGATCAGACCGTCAGGCTCATGGACTATCTCCACAGGCACGTACTCGCCGTCCACCAGCACGTCACCCGACAGCGCAGAGGCGTGATACCTGCCACCTGTATGGTCGAACTGCCAGTACTCAGGAACACCGTATCCCGCGTAGCCCTCACGCTTCACCGTGTAGTCCCGACGACCAGTGCTTCGTGACGCCACCTCCAGCACGAAGTCGGGCGGCTTGCCGACCTCGCTTATCACATACCCGTTGCGTGCCTCTATCGCGTCAGGGTCGTCCACGCCGAAGGCGACGACACAGTCAGGAGCGAGTCTCTCATTCGCGTTGCTGCCGTTGAATCGCAGGTATCCCTCGCCTGAGATGAGCACGTCGTCGCGGTCTGCGAAGTATGGAATCAGGATGCCGTCGAAAGCCCGGGTTGCTCTGCGCTGGTTCATGTCAGGCTCGCGCGGCGGGTCGGGCATCGGTTCGATGTGAGAGTAGTCAACTGCGTGTCGTTGCTTTAGTGAGCTTGGGGTGGTCATGGTGGAACTCTCCGCTGAGCTGTGGATGCGGAACTCCCATTCGGACGACTATCATATCATGGCTGAGTGGCTGTACACGTCGGGCGATATGGCTGAGAAAATTTCATGAGTCCCAGATGCGTCATCCATTGGGGTGATCGGGGATGCTCTCACTTCTAACTCCTCTCCACTCACTCCTCGAAAATTTATGCAATTTCCTCATGGCTGCTGGGCCTGCCCCAGGGAGCCATATCTAGGGGCAGATGCCGCCCCTACCCACTCTCCACAGTTACTCCCACACCAATGGTCGCATCCGATTCAAGAACGCTTCGGCACTGACGTATGACTCGCGAGCGTCGGACTCTGTAAACGTTGCCATAGCATCATAATCTGCGACTGCGCGAAGTGTGTTGAGACGACCAATCTCGGACCCCCAGACTGGTTCGACCAGTCCAGGTCTCACAATGTACAGACCAAACTGATTCCTAACGCCCCGATGACTGTCGGCGCTGACGTCCCGGAGAGCCAGAGTGGCTTTGGCAGCATGAATGACTGCGTAGTAAGCCCGTGAGATCGCATCTGCGTTCAGACGGTTATTCAAGCATAGCAGTGCAGCGGTCAGGCTTTCATTCGCTCGTCGCCACTCCGCCCGGGCGACATCGACGCTCATAACACGCTAGGGCCCTCACACTCTCCTCCATTGAAGAAGATTGGTGCTCCGATCAGCTTGCGCTCCTCCCATTCCGCTACCGTCAACACCCTGATCGAGGGCCCAGTGAAGAAGCCAGACATGTCGATCATGTATCCCAACGTGCTGACTTCCTTCTCGGTAGCGTGGCTTCCTTCGCTTACCAAGACCAGCGTTTTCAACTCAAGATCATGGTCAGGACTGCACACCATGACATCCTCAATCTGCCCTGGGAAGCGTTCTAGTAGCTGCCGGACGTATTCCTCGAGCCAGCTTCTCTCATTCGTAGTGAGAGTGGGACCTTCGAACCCGTCCACTGCATCAACCATTTCAAGCAGGGCCTTCCTAACCGCCGCCGTGTAGTGAGACGTCCTAGAGTCGAGACTAGATCCCTCGCTGTCACAATGCCGATTCGAAATGCCTTCTATGACATCTATCGTGCCAATAGCCATCATCAGGAAGTCACGATAGTCGCGCTCGGCAGATGGTTGGCGACTGTCCATATCCCGCTTGCTTCGCGCGCCGCTGTGCAGTAGGTCCTTGTCGGCAAGGAGAAGGTAGCGCCTGACCTTGTCTACCTCGGCCAGCAATACCTTGCTCTCGAACTCGTCCTCACTTTTCGAGTAAGAGTCGATCCACTCGTCCACAAGCCGCGCGGCGTTGGCGCCTGGAACCCTAAGCCTGCTGTACGCATCGGTGTTCATTGTCAGCGCGCTCATTGATGACTGCCTTCTAGCTTCATGAATCCATCTTCGCCATGGGTGACTGTAATTGCAGTCCCATGGTCTTCCCCTCTTCCCTCAGATTCCTATTCATCAGATATGTCAGAGGCATAGCGGCTTGGCTGAACTGCCGCTATGCCTAAGTAGTGCGTCGTTTCTGCTACCAGCCAGACAACAGATTCCTGATCCAGGTCAATGCTACTCCTAACAAAGCAGCAACTACAGTAATCACGAACACCTCGTCCGTTAGAGCAGTATGTCCGGGCCACACTTGCTGAAACAGCACGGCACCAGCAAGGGCCCATGCAACTGCAGCCGAGACTCCAACCAAGATCGCGGTCACTAACACAATCACCATTGAATTCACTTCGAGCCTTCCTTTCCTCGGTACCAATGTGGTGTGGGAGCATAGTTATCGGAGATCATTAACCGATTAACGATGTGGAAGGTTCTAGTTCATTCCAACTTTAGCATATCGCAGGCCAGATGCGATGTCCCTTCAATTGCAGTCCTTTTGTTGGAAGGCAGCCACATGTTGGGATGGGTAGGCTGTGCAATGTGGACATGGGTACTCGCCGACGCTACTGCCCAAAGCCTCGCCGACTTAGTTGCCAGAAAACTCAACTTGGGGACAGGATCGTATGCAGGTGCCGTAGTCCAATTCAAGCAGAAGCCAAAGTGTATGGCCAACATAAAGAGCAGA
>JAAXHZ010000127.1 GCA_012270625.1 Dehalococcoidia bacterium
GTGAATCCGACAGCTATGATGATGGCGAATTGCCAGAGCTTGAGCTTCTTCATCTCATCACTCCTCCCTCACTGTGATTATTCTGGGTCACAAGTTAGGGGCAGTTAGAAGCAGGTCCTGTTGTATGACCGATCCCTGCGCCTCTGGTCATACATATTTCTGGAGAGTCGTCGTCCTCGCCGCAACGATACCTAAGAGCCCCGCGCCCAAGAATACGGATGTGCGAATCGCTCTCATAATCATGCGACGCCTCCTTCAGAGCAGAAGCGCTGTACCATTCCCCTATACTATGAACCGTATATCCTCTTTTACATGCTGAATATCCTCCGAAAGACCCATTTTGATATAGGTCGGAAGACCTATGACAAATGTTCTTTTCGGGAGTTGCGGCACCCATCACCGATGAGTGCCGGTACAGGTAATGGCGCACTATCGGCCATAAGCGCAAGCAGCCGCGACAGGGATGTTCTTTACCTGTAGATCAGCCATAGCATGATTAAGGAATGTAGAGAATTGGATTGGCGTTCCCATCGGAAAGGACAGTGGGCTACAATCAGGAGTGACGGAGTGAAGATAGATTGACGACCCTGGACAACATAGACGACCTTCTTCGGATCGTGCGTGAAGACGAGGGTGTTCGCGCCGCCTTGCGCCGTGAAGTCCTTACCGAAGATCTGCTGTCGCTTCCAGCCCAATTCATCGCAATGCTGGAAGAGGTAAGAAGTCTGCGCCAGGACACGAACTTCCTTCTGGAAGAGTTCAGGAGTCTGCGTCAGGACACGAACTTCCTTCTGGAAGAGTTCAGGAGTCTGCGCCAAGACCGCTTTTCTACATCGCTGTAGAGGCGTCTTACACAGGGAATGTTGAGGACCTGTTGAGGGCGACCGAGAACGCCAAGATTCTGCGAAGCGCAACCGGCCTTGACGCCTACGCTGTTGTCGCGTCTGTGAGGATGGCGCCCAACATGGAAGGTCGCGTCTATGAGGACGTCGATCAGTTCGTCAGTGCGGACGATCAGAATGCTGCACTCTGGTATCGACTTGCCGAGGAGCGCATGGAGCCGCTGGACCCCGAGTAGCTTGAGTGATCACTGGTGAAGGCGTCCATCAGCCTCACGCGGCCAGACGCTGCGACGGCATGATCATCGGCAAACGGGACACTGTACACTCACCCTGCTGACCTCGTTCGGACTGGTCACCCTTGTCGCGCTGGAGCTACCTGGTACCGATACTGGTGAAACTCCGTACTGGTCTTGTGGCTGAATGCCGCATTTGTCGTGAAGACCGCCGCGGCGGCGCCAATCGAGTAAGCCTCACTCGCTTCCCGCATCCCCTCGACCTTCTCGAGTGCCGCGTTGCGCAGAAACGTCGAGGTCGGTACCCCCTCCGACTCCGCGCGTCCAGAAATCTTGTCGAAGTCGCTTACTCGCAGACGCACGGATACCACCACGCTGCTCCGGTTGACGCCCGGATGCCGGACCGCATTCTCCAAGTCCCAGTCGTTGCCAACGTCCTCAGGACGGTCTGTCTCATGCTCCTCCGTCATTAGATTCCCTCTTGCTGTAACTTCGTCAACTCGGACGACTTGCAGGGCCACGCTGTCACCGGACGCCAGAGTGTCCTTTCGTGGTCGGCTTGATAGGTATCGCTATACACGCCCCTCCGTAATCTCTGCCAATTACCAAGTGAGTGGCGCGACGTTGCCTCCTGTTTCTCGTAACGAGGTGCGGGCTCTCAAGTACCTGGAGCACTTGGCGACTTGTCAGTCCGTGAGCGGCGAATTTCGATTCGTTGTCTTCATCAAACAGGAACTCGAGGATTTCATATGCCATTTGATGGTCTCTGTAAGCCTCGCTTACACTGTACACTATGTCATACAAATGGACACAGGGGCGCTCGCATGGTGAACGAGATTGAAGAGCTACTCGACGCCAACACCTCAATCGAGTGGCTGATACTCGCCGACGCCGCCGAGGTAGTTGGCGGCAAGCTCTATCTGCTCGGAGGCGGATGGGACCGCCTAACTGTCCACTCTCAGCCCGCTAAGAAGAACCTCGCCGTCGCGCTTGCGCTCAGGGTTCCCTGGCACGAGACCAACAGGCAGCATGCCTTTCATATCGACATGACCGACGAGGACGGCGCTCAGATCGTCAGCGTCAATGGTGTCTCCGAGGTCGGACGACCGGCCGGGCTGCCTCCTGGACAGCCCCAGCTTGTCCAGCTCGTCGTGAACTTCGACGCCACGTTCGAGAAGCTCGGCGCGTACGTCATCACCGCGCGTGTGAACGACTCACAGGAGCGCTCGGTCCGATTCAACATCGTGCCCGGATCGGGAGTCTCGCGTCAGGGAACTTAACGGCGCATCTGGCCTGTTGCGGGAGTACTCAGGCCATTCCCGTCAGGCCGGAGCGCTATAGTAAGAAAACAGCATGAACAGCGAGAAACCCACGGACCACGCCCATCCAACCACGCCCGCGATACCGGCCTTCCACCACTCGAACTCCAACGTGTTCTTTATCGCCGCCACGCCCGCGAACAGTATCCATACGATCCCGACAATCATTAGCAGTGGCACGTAGCTGTAGAAGACCGACAGCGCTATAGGCGCGTAGCAGATTCCGAGTGATCTCAGCACACCCCTGAATCCCGATGCGCCCTGGAATAGCCGGATACCCAGGATCCACACGAACAACGTCCACAGGAACCACCCGCTCACAACGGTAGAGACTGCCATGAACAGGCCAAAAAGCTCGCCCGGGTCGAAACCGACTACTCCCAGCTCACGCACCTCGATCCATATGCCCAGCCCGAACGCAAACCCCGATATGATCACGACGCCGAGAGCCGCGAACATCGTCTCCTGCCGATCCCTGATCTCATGGAATACGCTGCCGTCCAGCAGTACGGCGCGAAGCGCTAGTCCCAACATGGCCGCTCCTGATCACTCAGACGCTCAGACTGATCGGGATTGTAGTCCCACCTCTAACGATGGCTCAAGCACGCAACCTGACACCCGACGCTCAGACCGTGTAAAATCTGCAAGTCAATTCGCTGAGGTGGTCATGTGGCACAGCCCGACGCTCTAGTCCTTACAGCAATCGGAATCGGCACCGCGTTCGGGGTGCTTCTGATGCTGCTTGTCACTGTGCTGCTTATAAGACTCGTCTCATGGGGTATTGACAAGTACACAGGCGACGACGACATACCTGACGAACCGATGGAATCTTCCGACCCCGAGAACAGGAACCGCGCACGCGCCGCCGCTATCGCGGTTACCGCGCTCATCGAGTCCCAACCCCATCTCAGGCGACAACCGCGAAGACCTGGCGGCTTGTAGAGAGGCAGGATCGGACCTAATTGGACGAACTACTGGACTTCCTGGGTTCCACCGGCCTGTTGGCTATCGGGCCCGGCGAGGCGCTGATGATACTCGTCGGCATTGTCTTCATCTACCTCGCCGTCACGAGGGAGATGGAGCCCTACGAGCTGCTTCCGATCGGACTCGGCGTGATCGTCGCCAATCTCCCGCTGACTGGGCTGCTTGTCTCACCTGTCGAGGGATCCGGATTCCAGGAGTCCGGTGTCTTCGGCATCATCTTCCACTATGGCCTCTCGTTCTGGAACATACTGCCGCCGATCATCTTCCTCGGACTTGGCGCACTGACTGACTTCAGCCCTGTGATCTCGAACCCCAAGACTCTCCTTCTCGGAGCAGCGGCGCAGGTGGGCATATTCGTGGCGTTCTGGGGCGCGCTGGCAACCGGAGTCTTCGAGCTTCCCGAAGCCGCCTCCATCGGCATCATAGGTGGAGCCGACGGCCCGACGACTATCTTCCTGTCCGCCAGGCTTGCTCCCGAGCTGCTCGGCATCACTGCCGTCATAGCCTACTCATACATGGCGGCGGTCGCGTTCATACAGCCTCCGCTGATGAAGCTGCTGACCACCAAGAACGAGCGCTCCATAGAGATGGCCCCTCCCAGGGAGGTCTCTCGAATGGAGAGGCTCCTGTTCCCGACCATCGCGATGATCGCCATCATTCTGATAGTGCCGCGCTCAGCCCCCCTGATCGCCATGTTCATGATCGGCAACCTGTTCAGAGAGAGCGGCGCGGTGCCGAGACTGACCTCAGCCGCCTCCAACGAGATACTCAACATAGCCACCATATTCCTGATGCTGACAATCGGCACACAGCTATCCGCCGAGCGCGTGTTCCAGCTGGACACGCTTATCATTCTCGGACTCGGACTCGTCGCGTTCGCCTGCGGCACCATCGGCGGGCTGCTGTTCGCCAAGATCATGAACCTCTTCCTGAAGGAGAAGATCAACCCGCTGATCGGCTCGGCCGGCGTCTCCGCGGTGCCGATGGCGGCGCGCATCTCACATCACATCGGCCAGCAGTCGAATCCACGCACGTTCCTGCTGCCCCACGCGATGGGGCCCAACGTAGCCGGCGTGATCGGGTCAGCTGTCGTTGCGGGCGTGTTCATCTCACTGGTCGGCACAGGCTGACGGCGCATTGCTCGAAATGTCCAGAACGATCAGGGTAAAGCTCGAAGACAGATGGTACACCGTGGAAGTCGGTGATCTTACTGAGCGCCCTGTCAGGGCCGTCGTCGATGGCTACGTCGTCGAGGTAAACGTCTCCGACCCAGTCGAAGACACGGCCGCTCCGCCGCAGCCCGAACGTCGTCTGGCAGCCCCTCGTCCGACCAGGACATCAGGCTCAAGACCGTCTCCATCTCCGGCGCCCGCGCCACCGACCACTGAGCGACCTCCCGGTGCGATCGTGGACAGCCCACCGAATCCCAACAAGATATTCGCCGCGCCTATGCCTGGCATGATCCTGTCGATTGCGGTCAGCCCGGGTGATCAGGTCGTTACTGGCGACGCCATATGCGTCCTGGAGGCGATGAAGATGCAGCAGGTGCTCCGCGCCGACTGGTCGGGCGTAATCAAGTCGGTTCTGGTCACAGTCGGCGAGCAGGTGATGGGCGGCTCCCCAATCGTCGAGCTGGAGTAGCTGGACCTACTGCGCCGGCGTTGGCCCGAACTTCCATATCCTGCCGCCGCTGCCCCCGGACAGCCCATTGTTCGAGCTCGTGAACATGACCCCGTTGAGCGAGTCGCCCGAGGTTATGGTCTCCTGCTCAGTCCAGGTCATGCCGCCGTCAGTCGAGTGGATGATCTTGCTCTTCGCGCCAACGGCCCAGCCCTCGCTTTCGTTCAGGAAGAACACGCCGAAAAAGTCCTCTGTCAGACCCGACTCCACGCTCGACCACGTCGCTCCGCCATCCGAGGTCCGCACGATCAAGCCCTTCGGCCCCACCGCGACCCCTACGCTCGCCGACGCGAACGACACCGAATAGAGTACACCGTCAACACCACTATCCTGCGTTGCCCAGGTCTCCCCGCCGTCGTCGGAGTGCACCACTGCGCCGTTGTAGCCGACAGCCCACGCCTGGCTGCTGTCCGACAGGAACGCGATGTCCAGCAGGTCCTCGCTCGTTCCCGAGTCCTGCTTCGACCAGCTGTTGCCCGCATCTGAAGTGCGATAGATAGAGCCGAAGTCGGCTACTGCCCAGCCGGTCTGGGTGTCCTTGAAGTACACGCTCTCAAACGCGAACACACCTTGGACTGACGGCAGGATCTCCCAGTTGGCGCCGCCGTCTGAAGTGCGGAGCACGGTCCCGGCTGTGCCGACGGCCCAGCCGTTGCTGGTGTCCACGAACCACACCCCGGTCAGGTTGATTGCCGTTCCGGTCTTCTGCACAGTGAACGCGCCGCCGCCGTCAGTGGTCTTGCCGATAGCCCCATCCGTACCGACCACCCACGCCGTGTTCGCGTCCACCATCTGGACGTCGTTCACCCCAAGCAGGCGTCTGCTGATTACCTGCTCGCGAGGCGGGAACTGCGGGAGCAGCGTCCATCCTACGGGGCCGCTGGGGGCCGTTGCGCCGGCGCTCGCCCCGGACGAGCCCGACTCAGACTCCGTACTGGACGACTCCCCTGAGCATCCAAACGCGAAGACCGCCAGCAAACAGGCTGCGACTATCCATGTCCAAACCTTCGTCAGCGGTACGCTAAGCATACGCATTGACCCGACAACGCCGTTGATTCGCCTCACTGGACTCTCCCGGGGGTGTAACACTTTTGAAGGTTTGTCGCCGGTACAGTCGCCTCCAAGGATGTAATGGATACCCTCGATGCTGACCGTCGCAACGATAGGGCTGCTAAAGTCTCGACGCGGCTATCATACGACAGATCGGTCTAACTGGGCATCCCGACCGAATCCTCGCGCTCAGTATCGATGAGGTTTCAAATTTGACATCATCTGCTAGAATGCCTGAAATCGGAGCCAGGGTCTCCATAGAGAACCGTGAAAGTGAGAGGATGGAGTAATGGTAAGAGCAAGACTTGGTTTGTTGGCGGCTGCGCTGCTGGTTCTGTCTGCGCTGGCAGCGGCATGTTCCAGTGCGGAAGCCCCAGCGCCGCCGACACCCACACCGATCAACGTTGCTGAGATAATTCAGCAGACCATGCAGGCCCAGCCGCAGGGTATGACCGCTCAGGATGTCGCCTCTGAGGTCCAGAAGGCGATGTCGGCACAGCCAGGGGTTACACAGGCTGATGTCGCAGACGCCATAGCCAGCGCGATGGCCCAGCAGCAGGGAGTCACACCTGCCGACGTGGCCTCAGCGGTGCAGGGTGCGATGGCCGCTCAGCCAGGAGTTACGCAGGCAGAGGTTGCTGATGCGATCGCCAAGGCGTTGGCAGCGCAGCCTGGAGTGACCGAGGGTCAGGTGGCTGACGCGATAGCGAGTGCGATGGCAGGTCAGCAGGGAGTCAGCCAGGACGACGTGGCCGCTGCTATCTCCAGGGCTCTTGAGGCGAGGCCTGGGGTGACGCAGGCAGACATCGCGGCCGCTGTGGAGTCTGCTGTAGCCAAGGCAGTACCCGCCGCGGCGCCTGCGGCTGCCACGGATGACTCTATGATGGACTCTTCCGGCGTCACCTTCTGGAGCGACCTCTCAGCATCATGCGAGACTCGCGGCGGTCACATGAATCTGGGCAACCGCGTATCTGAGTTCACCAACCTCAACCCGGCCACTATCAACCAGGTCATCCAGTTCTCGATCACGGCCGAGGTCCTCTCCGGACTGGTGCAGCTCGATCCAGAGCTGAGGCCGGTCCCCGACCTTGCGGAGAGCTGGGAGGTGTCGGACGATCTGCTCACGTACACCTTCAATCTGCGTGAGGACGCGAAGTACCACACAGGCAGGTCGTTCACCGCTGATGACGTGGTGTACACATACGACCACCAGCTCGATCCCAACACCCAGTCCATTCACACGAAGGGACTGGAGGGGGTGAACCGCCCTGAGAAAGTGGACGACCACACCGTTCGCATAAGCACTGCCTTCCCGCGGGCGTCCTTCCTGACCAAGGTGGTCGAGCGAGCCAGTGGCCGCGTCATGACCATCGTCGATCAGGAGACCATCGCCAGCGTAGGCGAGGGTGGATTCAACCGGATGCCTGTCGGCGCCGGACCTTTCAGGATCACCGAGCACGCCTTCGGTGAGAAACTCGAGTTCGAGGCCGCGCGCGACACCTACTATGACCCCACCGTGCCGTGCATTGACAGCTTGACGATGCACAACATCCCGGAGGACAACACACTGGTTGGGGCGCTGGTAAGCGGTAATGTGGACATGATCTATGGCTTCGCCACTCAGTTCTATGACCAGCTTGACGAGTCCCCGGACGTTGTTATCGACACCACCCCGGACGTAGGCTTCCAGATGCTGGCTCTCAACGTCAGGGGCGACCGCGCTGAGAAGATCGGCATGGCCGAAGCGCCTTGGGATGACATCAACGTGGTGTACGCTCTCGGAAAAGCTCTGGACCGCGACGAGTTCATCGCCCGCGCCTTCCAGGGTCGCGCCATCCCGTCTTACGGCCCGATACCGCCGGGACAGAAGTACTACTTCCGGGACCTCAGCGGCACCAGCCGCAGGACCTACGATCCCGACACCGCCAGGCAGATGATGGCAGACGCCGGATACGCGGACGGGTTCGAGATCGAGGTGCTCATTAACAGCGGAAACCGCGTGCCTCTCGAAGTGCTCGGAGCGCTGCTCAAGGAAGAGGTCAACGTCACGCTTATCCCCGACATACAAGAGGCAGCAGTGTCTCAGCCGAGGACCGTGGCGGGCGAGTACCAGGCATTCCTAGGAGGAAGTGGAGGCGACCCTGACCCTGACGACGCCGTTGATGACTGGTTCGCCGCAGGCTCCAAGTTCAACTCGTTCGGATACGACGACCCAGAGGTCAACCGCCTGAACCTGAGGCAGAAGGCGGCGGTAGATCTTGACGACAGGTTGATCCACATCCTCAACCTGAGCGACCAGGTGGACGAGACCTTCCACGGCGTGTTCACTCACCATCCGCTGCAGACCACCGCTTACCGAAGCGATGTCCAGGGCTACGTGTGGATTCACGCCCTCAGACAGCTTGGCGCGGTCTGGCTCGATAGGTAACTAGTCGCCGATCGTAGGGGCAGGTTTCGCACCCGCAAACCTGCCCCTACACCTGATCGGCCCACTAACCCCATGCAGCGCTATCTCATTCGCAGGCTCATATTCTCTATATTCGCAATCTGGGCGACTATGACGGTGACGTTCGTCTTCATGCGTCTCCTGCCCGGAGACCCGATTACCACTATGGTCGGCACCGAGGGAGACCCGTCCCAGATCGAGGTCATCAAAGAACGCCTCGGACTCGACCAGCCGGTGTGGGTGCAGTACTTCCTGTACATCAGGAACATGGCCACGCTGGACCTCGGTGACAGCATCTACCGCCGTCTGCCCGTCACAGGGCAGATCATGGAGGCGCTGCCGCGCACGCTCTCGCTGGCCCTGGTCTCGTTCGGCGCGGGCGTATTCATCGGCATACCCGCCGGTATCATCTCCGCCATCAGGCGGTACTCGATTTGGGATCACACCGCGACGCTCATAGCGTTCCTTGGGCTTGCCATGCCTGGATTCTGGCTCGGGATTCTGCTGATAATCGTCGTCGGCGTGCAGCTTGGATGGCTGCCGGTGTTCGGGTACTCGCCAATCTCTGAGGGGGTCTGGGCATGGTTCAGTAAGCTGATTCTGCCTGCGCTTGCGACAGGCACTGGATTCGGCGCGATTCTCGCCCGCCAGACCCGCTCGGCAATGCTCGAAGTGCTCTCTCAGGACTACATCCGCACCGCGTACGCCAAGGGTATGCGCGAGCGCGTCGTAGTATTCAGGCACGCTCTCAGAAACGGTCTCATCCCTGTGGTCACGGTAATGGGCATTGCGCTTGCGATCCTTCTCAACGGCGCTGTGATTACCGAGAACGTGTTCGCCATCAGGGGGCTGGGAAGGCTCTTCATCGACTCCATCCTGGGTCGCGACTATCCGGTCGTCCAGGGCGTCATCCTGCTGGTGGCCTTCATATTCATCTTCATGAACTTCTTCGTGGACATACTCTACGCGGTAATCAACCCGCGCATCCGGTACACAGACTAGATGGCCCAGGACACCATACAGGCCGAACTGGAGGGCCAGCGCGAAAACAGGCGCAGCTTCCGGTATTTCGCGCGGCGGTTCCGTCGTGACAAGCGGGCTATGGTCGGCCTCGTAATCGTTGTGCTCTTCGTCCTGTGCGCGCTGCTGGGAAGACTCGCTGCTCCCTATGATCCGGACGCCCAGGACTACGAGCTTCTGGCCGCGCCCACCATTGGTCATCCCCTGGGGACGGACAACGTAGGCCGCGACCTGCTCAGCCGGATCATCGTCGGAGCGCGAATCTCGATGGTCGTAGGGCTGAGTACGGTCATTCTGGCGGCAGTTGTCGGGATAGTCCTCGGCGTGGCCGCTGGGTACTACGGCGGCTGGATGGACATGCTCGTCATGAGGCTCATAGACATCCTGTGGGCGTTTCCGAACTTCATCCTCGCCGTCATGCTGGTGGCGATCTTCGGCCTCGGCCTCGCCAACGTCATAGTCGCCATCGCGCTCGCCTACGTGGACGACTTCGCGCGCGTCATACGCGGCATGGTGCTGATGCTCAAGGAAGAAGACTTCGTGACTGCCGGTCGCGCAATGGGATCGTCCAACCGCAGGCTCATGTTCAAGCACATTTTCCCGAACGCACTGCCTCCCGTGATCGTACAGGCCAGCGTGTTCGTAGCCGCGGCCATCCTCGCCGAGGCCGGTCTCACTTTCCTCGGACTCGGCGTGTCCCCACTCACTCCTACCTGGGCCTCCATACTCAACGATGCGCGACCGTTCTTCACAAACGCTTGGTGGCTGGCGACCTTCCCAGGACTGGTGATCATGCTGGTCGTGCTCGCCGTCAACTTCGTCGGAGACGCCATCCGAGACATCAACGACGTCCGAGAGTACGGCCCCGGCGTGACCAGCTGATCGATCGGCGCCGTCGACACCACTACGAAATTGCGCTTAGGCAATTTCCTCTGGGCATGTTCTGTGGACTCAAATCCGTGCGTGTGCGACAATCACTCATGTCAACCGTAGCGTTGCGAGGTTCACCATGACCGCCGAGCGTATCTTCAAGTCCCACACTGCGGCCCGCTATCCCCGTCCAAAGCCGCTGCCCGACCCTGAAAAGATCATCGACATGAACCAGGAACCCAACCTCACCATTGCCAGGTACATGCTGAAGGATCGTTTCTCAGACCGAGACGACGTTCTGGTTAGTGGTGACGGGTATCTGTGCTTCGACACCTCCACGATGAGTGAGGACGGATGGTTGGTCCCTGACTGCGTGGTCGCCTTCGGAGTCTCCCCTCAGCCTATATACGACCGCAACGGCTACGTGATAAACGAGGTGGGCAAGTCGCCCGACTTCGTGCTCGAGGTGGCGTCCGAGAGTACGGGGATGAACGACTATACGACCAAGCTCGCCGCGTACGCGAGACTTGGAGTGACCGAGTCGTGGCTGTTCGACGCCACTGGCGGGAGGTTCCACGACGCTCCTATGTCAGGCCACAGGTTGGTGGATGGAGTGTATGCGCCCATCCCACTGCGCCGGGATGCCGACGGCGTGATACAGGGTCACAGCGAGGTCTTGGGACTGGACATCTGCTGGGACGACGGCAGGATACGCTTCTGGGACCCTGTGACAGAAGAGTACCTCAGAGACCTGACCGAAACCAGGACCGCTCTGTCCGAAACCAGGACCGCTCTGACGGAAGCCAAAGCCGTTCTGGCCCAGGCCAAAGCCGGCCGTGATGAGGAAAGAGCCGCGCGCATGGCCGCCGAAGCCGAGGCCGATCTGCTGCGGGAACAGCTAAGACGTCTCCAGCAATAGAGCAAGCAGATCGACCGTCAGAGCTTACGACCGGTCTGCTGCGTGAGGGTACGCCCGTGACAGCAGGCATGACCCGTTCGGAATGAGATTCCGATACCGCAGACATCCCACCGCCGAAACAGTCGCCGTCGCGCTGGTCCTTGTAATCGCTCTCGTCGGCGGTACCATCTATTTCACCAGGGATGCCGACAGCCCCGGAAGACCAGGCGACGTGAGGGGCTGGCAGCCTGTCCAGTCAGGAGTTACTTCAACACTTCTCGACATTGACTTCGTCGATCCCGACCACGGCTGGGCTGTGGGACAGGACGGCGCCATCATCGCCACTTCAGACGGCGGTGAGAACTGGCACAGGCAGGCATCCGGGTTCGAGCTGACCATCCGCAGCATCGACTTCACAGACTCCCAGACCGGCTGGGCGGTCGGGCACCTTGGACTGATTCTCCACACCGCCGACGGCGGACAGACATGGACGCAGAAGGGCTACGATGCCGCGCTCGGGCTGAATCTGGTTCACGTCAGGTTCAGCAGCCCCGGTATGGGCTGGATCATCACTGAGGGAGGCGGATTCACGCTCAGGACCTCTGATGGCGGCGCGACCTGGGAGCGTCAGCCCTTTGACAGCGCTCAGACCAGATCAGACGCTTTCATCCTGGACAGCTATCATTCGTGGGTTGTGCTCACATCAGGTGGAGTCATGTCCACTGCCGACTCCGGCGCGTCTTGGGACCAGCACAAGGGTATCAATCAGGTCGAGATTGGCACGTCCGGCGTCTTCTTTCTGGACGAACGCAGGGGCTGGATCGCCGGGTGGCGCGGCAAGCAGCAGGGAGTCGCGTCCGGAGTACAGTTCGTGAAGTACCTCACGGACGGCATGGTCGCCCACACCACTGACGGCGGGCGGAGCTGGACACGAGTGGACGCCGACACGGGCAAGTTCCTGTGGGACGTAGCCTTCAGAGATTCCAGAGAGGGGTGGGCAGTCGGCTCGTTCGGTCAGACGATGCACACCACCGACGGGGGGCGCACCTGGAGCGTGGAGCCGCTGGTGACCGACTCCACGCTCAGGGCCATCACGTTCTCAGACCCCAACACGGCTTGGGCAGTAGGCGAAAACGGCACAATCGTGAAAATGAGGCGGGACTAACCCGGATGGCGACAAACCTGTGACGGTCTCATACAGACTATCACCCACCCAAAATCTTAGTGGTAATGGTTATGATTGCGGTCGTGATTGCCGCAATTGCGGCAATGCCGCCTATCTGGACGCCGATCATCTACTACTCCACTACCGCCCTCAGCTCCTGCAACCTGACGACTAGCTCGCGCTGCTCGTCCGTGAGCGACTTCGGCATCTGCGGCCTCACCGTGACGTACAGGTCGCCCCTCACGTCAGGCGATCCCAGCTTCGGCATACCCTGGCCGCGCAGCCGGATGTTCTGACCGTTCTGGCTGTTAGCAGGTATCTTCACCCATATCGCCCGATCGTCCAGCGTCCGCACCTGCGCCTCTCCCCCGAGAATGCACTGCTCGAACGGAACGTCCGTGTCGGTGTACAGGTCCGATCCGTCGCGCCGGAATCTCCCATTGAGTGTGACCGACACTCTGAACAGCATCTCGGAGCCGCGCTCTGGGATCACCCGCACCGTGCTGCCGTTGTCCACTCCAGGAGGGATGTCCACCTCGAACCGGCGGTTCCTGCCGCGCACCGTGTAGTTGGCGTTGACGGTCGTGCCCGTATACGCCTCCTCCAAGGACACAGTCACCGACGTCTCCGCTCTTACCGTGCCTGCGCCGTACCGGCTGCCCCGGAACCTCCCCATATCGCCGAGTATGTCCTCCATCCCAGCGAACACGTCCCCATCGGGAGAGGTCCCGGAACGATACGCGCTACCCATGAAGTCGTATGCGCTCCTCGCTGCCCTTCGCTGGGCCTCGATCTCGTCGGCGCGCTTCCACTGATCGCCATGAGCGTCGTACTTCCTGCGGCTGTCGGGGTCCGATAGCACCTCGTACGCCTCGTTGACCTCCTTGAACCTGGCCTCGGCATCCGAGTCGTCCCGGTTCAGGTCGGGGTGGTACTTGCGCGCAAGCCTTCTGAACGCCTGCCTGATGTCACTCTGTTCGGCGCCGCGCTCGACGCCCAGAACGCTGTAGTAGTCTGCCACTGGAACTCTTCAAACCAATGCTATGCTGTAGTCGAATTATAACATATGCTATGCATCATTAACATTATATTGATATGTTATATATCATATTTCTTGACAGTTATTATTATATTACCTATAATTCATACATCAACATAGCAGCCGATGGACGACGGTCCAACCGGCAATCAGCGCAAACGGAGGCAAAACTCATATGACTATGCAGAGATTCGACCCATTCGCCGAGCTGCGACGCATGGACGCCGCGTTCAACCGTCTCTGGAACACAGGCGCCCGCGCCCCCGAAGTCGAAGGCGGACGCTGGGACATCCCCATGGACGTCCTCCAGGAGGGAGACAGCCTGATCGTCCACGCCTCGCTGCCGGGTGTCGAGCCTGACGACATTCAGATCACCCTCGAGGACGGCCTGCTCACCATCGAGGGCGAGACCGCGTCCGAGACCGAGGAGCAGAGGGGCGACTTCCTCCTGCGCGAGCGACGCGCCGGACGCTTCCACAGGGCGCTGCGACTGCCCAGCTCGGTGGACGCCGACAAGGCCGATCCCAGCTACGCCAACGGCGTTCTGACCATCACCGTGCCCAAGCAGGAGGCCAAGAAGGCCCGCAGGCTAGCGATCAAGACCGGCTAAGCAGCGCCAGCGCACCTGAAAGGCAATCAACAGGAGGGCGGCATCAATTGCCACCCTCTCTTCGTGTGCAAACTTCAGGAACTGTCAGCTAAGCCTCTTCAAGTGGAGGCAACGCTTTCACAATCTCCATCGTCTTCAGACTCACGGTGACGATGCGCTTCACTAGGTCGATGATGTAGCGATGATTGCCCACTTCCGCTCCCCAGTCGTTTGGATCGTTGACTATGCCGCTGTTCTTGTCCTTTGTGATCTTGTAACGGTCGATCAGCCATTCTAGCGCGGAACGTGGGCCAACAACGTACTCGTGAGCCTCATCTGGGATGCCCGCGAGTGTGACCCAGTCGTTGTACACGATGACCGAGCGGTCTGGGGACTTCGCCGTGCCACCCCAGCGCATCTTCTGTACGCGGTATATACCATGATATATGTCATTGGCTCTCGACATAATCGGGGGGGGGGGGGTAGAAGACGATGATACCCGCTCCTCTAGTGGGTACGGAGGAGCTTCCTCGTAGTCGATGTGCAGGTCGAGGAGCTTCCGGCCTGCGTCCGAGAACGCTCTGAAT
>JAAXHZ010000128.1 GCA_012270625.1 Dehalococcoidia bacterium
GCGATTCTCTATAGCTCCATGAAGCGTGGCGCTCGTTCTGTACGGAACATGCGGTCAGCCTGTGTAATTACTGACTTGTCGCTGGCGCTGACGCATCCAGCTTCTGCGAGAGTGGAGAACGACGTGCCTCCCAGATAGACCGCTGCGAGGTCTGCCGCAGTCAGGCGCAGGTCTGGAGCCTTGTCAGAATGGGCGCAGAACGCGCCACTTTGCGCTACTTCCAGCGTGTACACTCCGTCGTTCCAGGGGCAGAAGCCGTCGGAGACGCTGAACGTGATCGTCCCTTCGGTGTCGTACTGCCGGGCTGTTAGGGCGGCCTTTACATCTACCAGCCTCAGCCACAAGTGGTCGATCCTGTTCCTTCGCAGTTTGCGCATGTCTTCCAGACGCCAAGGAAGTGGATCATCGAGCGGCAGGGCGAACCCGTGTATCTGAGACATCAGGTCGATGCCAAAACAGTACTGCCACAGCTCCGCTTCAACTTCGGCGTCTTCTCCAAGCAGGAAGACCACCAGCACCTCGTGGTCCCTGATGCGGTATGTGCAAAGTCCCTTGACATGTCCGTCCCGAAGATAGCCTACGTGGAAGAACTCGCTTGCGCCTCTGCGCTGCCAGTCGGAATCCCAAAGCGCTACTCGCCAGTATTCAGCGCTGTAGTGGACCATCCCGACTCGGTCTTGCCTGACGCGCTTGTGGAGTGTGGGCCACTCCAAACGCGCCTGCTGTGGGTCAAGGAAAGTAACCTGGCCGCCGGCGTTGGCTGGCAGCTTCATCGTGGTGTGGCGCCGGTCGATACTCCATCGGTCGGCCCAAGTCGCCACACCGAACCCGAAACGTCCGTAGATCATGCTTTCAGAAGCTGTCAGCGCCGCCAGCGGCTCGCCTCTCTCTCGCATCTGGTCCAGCTGGGCGCGCATCATCTGGGTGAGAATGCCTCGCCGCCGATGTGTAGCGAAGACCGAGACATCATCTACGAAGCCGAGCGGTACGGTCCCGCCTGGAACCGTGACCCTGGACGTCCTGGTGGTTGTAGTGCCGACTATCTGATTGCCGTCAAATGCGCCGAAGGTGCGGTCCAACTCCGCGAGAGTGCGGGCGATGTGGACGTATTCGTTGGTCGCGTGGGTACTGAAGCCGCGAGCCTCGGCGCATGACCAGTCGTCGAACTCGTCCTCTGTGATCGTTCTAATTTGGATGTCCATGCTACTGATCGATTACCGAGCCGTCCGCGTGGAGGCGCGTGGATACGACACGCGGAGTGAACGGATGCTTTTCGGCGGCGTCCTCGGCGAGCTCGACACCGATGCCGGGCGTGTCCGAGATGATGAGGTAGCCGTTCTCCTGAGTGACGGCGGACTTGACGATCTCGGACTTTGGCGGCTCGTGCTCGCCAGTAGGATACTCCTGGAGCGCGAAGTTGGGTATGCAAGCCGCGATCTGCAGGCAGGCGGCGGTGCTTACTGGACTCAGAGGATTGTGTGGCACGACACCGACGTAGTGGGCTTCGGCCAGGGCGGCGATCTTCTTGGCGTGTGTGATGCCGCCGACCATGCATACGTCCGGTCGCACGTACTGAACCGCGCCCCGCTTTAGCAGCATCTCGAACTCGTGAATCGTGTGCAGACGCTCACCAGTTGCGATGGGTATGTTGATGTGCTGGGCGACCAGCTCCATCGCGTCAAAGTTGTCGGGCATGATCGGGTCTTCGTAGAAGAAGGGGTAGAACTGCTCTATGCCGCGGGCCAACGCTATCGCCTCGGCAGGAGTCAGACGCCGGTGTATCTCGATGCACAGGTCCACGTCGTGACCGACGGCGTCGCGGTACATCCCAACGGCGTCGATGGCGTCCTTGATCTTGTTGGCGTGGGTCTTGAAGTAGGGGACATCCCGCTCTTCGTCCAGGAACGGAGTCAGGTGTCCGACGGCAGTGAACCCCATCTGCTTGGCATCCTTGACTCCCTGGACCAGCGTGTCCCGCGTGTCGCCGAAGACGTGGTAATAGACCCGGGCCTTGTCTCGTGTCTTGCCGCCGAGAAGCTGGTGCGTTGGCACGTCGAAGCGCTTGCCGGCGATGTCCCACATGGCGATGTCGAGCGCGCTCAAGGCGCCCATAATGGCGGCTCCCCGGAAGTGGGAGTACCGGTACATGTACTGCCAGTGGTGCTCGATTCTGAGCGGGTCTTTGCCGACGAGATAGCGCCCAAACAGCTCGATAGCGGCCTTAGATGCCTCCAGGTAGCCCCAAGCTCCAGACTCGCCAAGGCCGGTAATGCCCTCGTCGGTGTGGATCTTGGCGAACAGGTATCTGCTGACGCCTATGGCTTCCACTTTCGTTATCTTCATGTGCGCTTCTCTCCCCAGATCGAGTGTGACAGTCTTATCCTACACCAGCGAGATGATCTCTCTGGCCAGAGTCATGCCGCACATGACCAGTATCGCCACAATGGTCGCCGTGCGAAAGACCGATTCGTTCATTCGTCGCACCAAGTAGGTTGCGAGATAGAAGCCCAGCACCACGGGAACGGCAACTATTGCGATCAGCCAGAGTCGTTCCGGTGTCATCAGTCCGGCGACCGCGTAGCCTATCACGCCCGCGGTCTCGACGAACAGGAAGTAGAGCGACAGCGCGCCGCGGACTGCGTTCCTGCTCCAGTTCTGCGCGAACACGTACAGGGCCATTATCGGGCCGCCGATGCCGAGAGCATTCAGAGTGATCGAGACTCCGAAGGCAACCACGAGGCCGGCGATCGTCCCCCGCGGTATGGGCGTCTCGACACGGGAAGCGACCAAGATGGTTAGCAGTATGGTGACCGCGGAGATTGCGATCTTCAGGAGATGGGAGTCCGTTTCCTTGAGCACGAAAACGCCAACTGGAACAGCCGCCATCCCGGCCAATGCCAACGGGCCGACTCGCCTGATCGGAAGCTCGTGGCGGTTCTGGGCAACGATCAGCACAAACAGCAGCAGGGAGACCGTGTTCACGACAACGATGACGGTCTGCGGATCGAAGACGAACAGCAGAACTGGTATGGTCGTCATCCCGATTCCGAACCCGATTGTGGACAGCACAGTCGAGCCCAAGAACATGACGACGGCCGCGATTGCGGACTCGATCAGACCTGGCATGTAAGGCCAGCGTTTCCTACGTCACCCTACGGTACGGCTTTACCAGCGAGTACTCCGGTGCATCGCTCGGTGTCAACCGCTACCTGTCCGTTCACGAGTACGAACGGGATTCCAGTAGGGAACTGGACAGGATCGTCGTAGGTGGCGTTGTCGATGACGTGCTCAGCGTCAAAGACCACTATGTCGGCGTATCTGCCGCGCTCTACGCGGCCACGGTCGGTTAGTCCGAATCTCTGGGCCGCGTTGTCGGTCATTCGCTGAACGGTCTGTTCCAAGCTGATGATGGGATGCTTCTTTCTGAGTCGTCCCAAGAAGCGCGGGAAGCATCCGTAGGCGCGTGGATGGGGCATCGAGCCGATGGGAATTGCGTCGCTGCCGACCATGTAGTCTGGCCGAGCCAGGAACTCCATCGCGTCCCTGCTGATTTGGTCCCACACGCGGACGCTGTCGGGAGGGGCGCCCCGATAGCAGATCTGGCCGTCCTCTTCTTCGAGCAGGTCTATCAGTGTCTCACCCAGGCTGTCGCTACCCCGGAGGGCTGCCACGTCCGGAAGGCTCATGCCCTCGAGGTCCTTGTTGACCTTCATGTATGTAAAGACCGCGTCGTTGAGCGTTCTCCGAGGATTCTCCTCCAACTCTCTGACCAAGCGGCTTCGTCTGCGCCCATCGCGAAGTCTGGACATGATCGCGTCAGGACCCCCCTCGTGCACGTCACTGGGGAGGAAGCTGAGTGGGAACGAGCTTCCGGTTGGGTAGGGGTAAAGCTCCAGCGTGCAGTCCACGCCCTCGGCCTTTGCCTGGTCGATAAGGTCCAACTGCTCTGCGACCTGGCCTGCGTTTGACGCCTGCGTTCGATAGTGCGAGAAGTGGACCTTGACGCCCGATCTGCGTCCGATCTCGAGAGCTTCCGGCACTCCGCCGCCGCCGAAGCCTCTGTCGGTGTTCACGTCTCTCAGGTGTGTGGTGTATACGCCGCCGTACTCGGCGACGACTTCACAGATCGCTACCAGCTCGTCGGTGTCACTCCAAGCGTTGGGGTGATATGACATTCCAGTCGCGAACCCGACTGCGCCTTCTTCCATGCCCTGGCGCACAAGGTCGAGCGCCTTCGCAAGTGATTCACCTCGTAGGGGGACGTCTCTGAAGCCGAGGGTCTCCAGCCGAATCGCCCCGTGCGCGACGTTGTAGGCGGTGTTGATGGCGACTTTTCCGTCGTAGTGAGACCTGAACGCCGCGACGCTCGACATGTCCAGGTCATCGGGCGGTTCACCGAGGATGCCGGACAGGTATCGTCGGTAGGTGCGGTAGTTGTCGGGCGACATCGGCGCGTAGCTCAGTCCGTCCTGCCCCAGAATCTCGGTCGTGATTCCCTGGCGCAGTCCGTTTGCGTGCTGAGGGTCGAGCAGCAGCACTCCGTCAGAGTGGGCGTGAGTGTCAATGAATCCAGGAGCGACTGTCAGTCCAGTCGCGTTGATGACGCGACGCGACTCTGATGCGGCCAGATCACCAACGGCGGTTATTCGATCTCCGCCGATTCCCACGTCCGCCCTGAAGCCGCGCCTGCCGCTACCGTCAACTACGGTTCCGCCGGAAATGATTACGTCAAACATCCTGCTCCTTCCGTTCACCCAAATCGGTTCTGCTGCGGACTATACTGCAAATGAAGCGGTCGGTGGAACCTGTCAGGGCGGTACTTCAGGGATGACTATCGTCGGTTGGCGCCTACGGAGTGAAGCAGTCTTAACCTCCGAACACAGATCGACGGAGTGTCTCGTTCAGCCGCGCTTTCCACTCCCCGCCGTCTTTGCTGAAGCACTTCACTATGCCGGAGTCTATCTCGACCATGACGAACTCCCTGAGATTGGACTTCGAGTCTCGCTTACACGGGTGGCGCTCAGCCAACTCTGGTTCGACTTCTACGGCTGGGCGGGCGCACTCAAACTACTCTTCATCCAACTCGAATGTATCCGGGTATTCGGCAATCCCCTGGTTGATGGCTATCTCTTCCTCTGGAGTGGGCCAAATAGCGCCCCACTTAAGTTCGGGCATAGCGCCTGATCTCCAGTAAAATCAATTCAGGGCATCCCGGCATGTGTGGATCTGCTCGACCCGACATGCCAGAATGCCCTGACGCTGATACTCAGGCAGACTCTCTCGGCGGACTAGATGCCGCGGTCCATTCCCATGTCAGCGGACTCCTGCCTGGACTCGATCGACTCTTCCAAGTGGTTCCTGAAATCTTCCCACATTTCGTCGTCAGTGTGGCCGTTGCCGTTTCCGTGGCCATTGGTCCCGCCGTGGACGTCCATCAGCTTGTTGCGGAACTCGACGAAGATCCAGTCTTCGGCCCTGCCCTGAGGCATGTCGAAGAAGTCCCTCTTGAAGCTGGGGAGCTGGCCGGGGCCGAAGTAGCCCTTGTCGGATAGGGTGTATCCCTCGAGGTTCTCGGTCCGCTTGCCCAGAATCTCGCCGTCGGTGGCGATGTAGTGTTCCATGACGGGCTTCATGCCGTACTTCTGGATCGG
>JAAXHZ010000129.1 GCA_012270625.1 Dehalococcoidia bacterium
GCGCCGAACATGCCTGCGTTGAGGTCGCATATCGGAACGCCGATCTTGGCCGGTGGACCGTCGGGATGACCGGTGACGCTCATCAGCCCGCTCATACCCTGTGTGACCAAGTCGAAGCCGCCGCGCCGCGCGTAAGGCCCGGTCGTGCCGAATCCAGAGATAGTGCAGTAAACGATGGCAGGGTTGATCTCCCGGACCTGCTCGTACCCGAGTCCCATCCGTTCGAGCGCACCGGGCCTGAAGTTCTGGACCAGTACGTCCGACGTGCGCGCCATGCGCTGCGCCAGCTCACGTCCCGGACCCGACCTCAGATCTATCACGATGCTGCGCTTGTTCCGGTTGATTCCCAGGAACGCGGCGGACTCGCCCTCTATGAACGGCGGCCCCATGTGGCGCGTGTCATCTCCACCGTTGGGCTTCTCGACCTTGACCACGTCGGCCCCCATGTCAGCGAGCATCATCGTGCAGTAAGGCCCAGCCATGACCTGGGTCAGATCGAGTACCTTGACGCCTTCTAGCGGCAGCGTCTGTGTCATGGCTAACGTCCCTTGAAGTGGGGCTGTCGCCGCTCGATGAACGCCGCGCGGCCCTCGTGAAAGTCCTCGCTGTCGAAGTTGGCGAAGGGCAGGTGCTCCTCTTCCTCGGTCAGGAGCGCCACCGCGGGATTGTCGAGCACCGTCTGGAGAATCCGCTTATGCCTGGCCTGAGACAGCGGAGCGAGCGGCGCCATCTCTTCAGCAAGGCCGTAAGCGACCTCGGAGACTTCGGACGCAGGCACGACCTGCGTCACCAGGCCAATGCGGTGTGCCTCGTGCGCGTCAATGAGCCGGGCCGACAGCAGGATGTACGAGGCGTTTCCCGGACCGACAAGCCGGACGAGGCGGCGCATCTCCTTGTAGCCCACCAGTATGCCCAGCCGGGCCACCGGAATGCCAAACCGGCTGTTGTCAGCGGCGATGCGGATGTCGGTAGCCGTCGAGAGCTCGCATCCACCGCCCACGCAGAATCCTCTGATGAGCGAGATAGTGGGTTTGGACATGGCCTCGATTGCGTCCATCGCGCCGTCGAACGCCTCGGAATAGACCTTGGCCATCGCAGAGTTGTTGCGGTACGACTCGAAATCCTTGATGTCGGCGCCTGCCGAAAAGGCAGACTCCCCGGCTCCGGTGAAAACGACCACATTGACGTCTGAGTCGTTCTCCAGTTGCACGGCCATCCTTCGCAGCTCCAGCCAGCCGTGATAGCTTATGGCATTGCGCTGGGCAGGCCGGTTGAAGGTGACGGTAGCGACGCCGCCATTGGCTGATAAGAGTATGTCTTCGGCCATTAGTTATGCTCTCTCCGCGCAGTCAAAGCGACCCTATTGGCGTGCCTGTTCATGGTTCTTGAGATCGGATAGTGTGAGTCCGCATCCGGATCTCTTTGCTTCAAGCCAGCGGCTGAAGGATGAGCGGCTTTCCCCAGACTTCCTCCCTGCAAGTAGCCCCTCCACACTTATATCTTCGTCCAAGTCAGGCCAGTGGATTCCTTCACCACCACCAATCAGCCGCCAGTTGCTTCGCTCTGACTGAGTCGCATGAACAAGCCGTGGAAACCAGTCAATCGGAACGGAGATCGTCCGTCCGTCGCTCAATTCGGCAGTCAGCGTGTCGTCGCTGATCTCGACGTTGATCGCGTCTGGGACAAGCGCTTCAATTTTGGAAGTGATCATTCCATGCCTCCACTAGACAGTGTTGACATTTTCGACATGAGCGTCATCCACACACCATCTGCACGCAGGATTTCCCCTCTCCCTTGAGGGAGAGGGCTAGGGTGAGGGTGAAATCCGTGCGATTAGCTCGCTCCTCGGCAGCAAAGTGAAAATATCAACACTACCTAGCAAGTCCCTATTGTCTTCCACCAGCCGACGCACGCGGCCAATGTCGGCTCTCCTCAGTCCACCGCTACGGTCCAGTGTAACCGGATCGAGCCAGAACTTCGCAACACGATTGTCTCGCTCGATGTGTACATGGCGAGGTTCATCCTTGTCTCCTGAGTATAAGAAGAACCGGTACGGACCTCTGCGGAACATTGAAGGTGACGGTGGCGATGCCGTCATTGGCTGACAAGAGCATGTCGTCTGTCATAACGAGGCAGCTTTCCCACGATCCTTGATCGGCAGAGGCCCCCTGCCCACTCGCTCGGCGAGGCCCAGCACTGGATCCCAGTCATTAGTTCGCGCCAGCACGACGATGCCATCTTTCATCAGAGACGCCAGCGCATCCCCGAATTGAGACTCCGGCAGATTCACAGCTTTGCGAAGAGCCTCGATCGTCAGCCACTCTCCCCTAGTGTCAGACAGAGCCAACAGCGTTCGGCGTTCGGCGCGATCGAAATCTTCGGGATGGCTCCGCCACTCCAAGTCTTTCATATAGGTAGTCATCACTCGTCTCCTGTCAGATCGTCTTCCTCAACCGGGCTGACTTGGCGTCCCCCCATAACTCTCGAATCTCCGACCTGGCGTAGATAACTCGAACCGAGGTAGTTGGCGAGTATGGGCGCTGCTTGCTCGGGAAGTCGTTGGAGCAGTGTTTCCAATCTTCTCAGATCATGCGCTTGCTCGCCGCTGAGCGTCAGAAACGTAGGATCCCGCCAGTACATTATAACCAGCGCGGCAACTACCATTCCCAACGCAGCGAGAGCGAATACAGCAACCAGCGCCGGATCGACATCGGTGAGCTGCGCGATGGCGACCAGCGCAGCCTCTGCGAAAGCCAGACACGAGGCCAGAAAGATCAAAGTGGTGTTGGCACGGTACATGTGGTTCTTGAATCCTCTTGTCAGTCGGCCATCTCAGGCAGCCATCCCCACGGGTGGGGACCCCACTCTGCCATGAAGACCTCGCCGGACTTGACGGTGAGCGCCGGCGTCAACGCCTTCTCTCCGGTGATAGCGCCGCCCTCAGTGTCGTGGAACCGCCACCTTCCGGTGTGCTCTTCCAGCACGCTGATGTCCGCCTCTCGCCCGACCGCCAGGCTGCCGAGGCTGCCGTCCATGTCGAGCGCGCTCGCCGGGTTTATAGTCGCCATGCGGATAACGTCTTCGAGGCTGAAGCCCAGCGCCATGAACCTGGACAGCATCTCGCACATACTGTGGACCGTGTTCAGACGACCGGGTATGGTGAGGTCTGTGCTGATCGAGCGAGGCATGACACCCTGGTCCAGCGCCGACCTGGCGACGTCGAAGCTGAAGTTCTGCCGTCCGTGAGCGGTGTCCAGGAACACACCGCGCTCCTGCGCCTCTATGATCTCTGGTACGACCTTCCCATCATCGTCGAGAATTCTGCCCGCGTTCCCAGTGAACAGATGCGTGATGATGTCGCCCTGTTCCAGGAGAGGAAGCAGGTCGCGCGTTATCGTGGGACCGTCGGTGACACCGCGGTCGCCGATGTGGACCATCAGCCGCACGCCGCCTTCGTTGGCGGCCTGCTTGGCGAGCCGTACCATTTCGACGCCCATGATTGGCACAGCCGGCCCAACCGCGCGGATCTTCACGCCCTGGATCAGCGGCTTGTTCGCCTGGATCACGCGGATGGTCTCTTCGAGGTCTATGTCGTCACGGTCGGAGATTTCAGGCTGGTAATTGAGGCCGGCCCTGGAGATGTGCAGCATGCACACGATCCGGGTCTTGACCTTTGGGACGACATGCTCCGGGAACCCACCGAACGTGTAGCATCCCGCGCTGCCGGCATCGACCACTGTCGTAACGCCCGCGTAAACACCTGCCAGATCGGGATCCACTCCAGTCTGGTTCACGCCGTGGTAAACGTGCGTGTGAAGGTCGATCATGCCGGGTACGACCAGCTTTCCATCGACCTTGATGACACGAGTCTCCGGGCCCGGCCTGACATTCGGAGCGATCTGGGATATGGCTCCATCCTGGACGGCTACGTCCATCCGGGCGTCGATACCTTGTGACGGGTCGATAACCCTGCCACCTTTGAGCAGAAGGTCGATCATGCGGGCGTACCTCCGAGCGTCGTTGAATCCAAGATCGCATGACCGATAGTACATGAGCGTCTAAAATGGGCGCAATCCGCGATTCGCCATTCTCTAAATGAGCTCGAGAATATCGCCAAGTCCGCGATTCCACAGTGGTAGAATCAACCGATCGCCGCACCATAG
>JAAXHZ010000130.1 GCA_012270625.1 Dehalococcoidia bacterium
GCCTTCCTGGAAGGCGCGACCCCAGACACCATAGCGCAGAAGATCGACGAGGGAGTCAGGGTGGTGTCATCCGGCGGTCCGCTCGGCGAGGCTACCGCGAAGGCCGGCCGCGCCCACTCAGGTCGCACCATGCCGGTCTAGGGTGCTCGCAGGGTTGCACAGGTTGATCTGACCGGTCTGACTAGATAGAATATTCACGTGGCCATAACCTATTCGACATACGACGCGAAAGCCCGCTTCTCGGAGGTAATCCGCCTCGTGCGGGATGGGCACACCGTTACGGTGTCATACAGAGGGGAGCCAGTGGCGGAGATACGACCAATCGATAAGAAGCAGCAGACCATAGAGGAGAGGCTAGAAGATCTGGAACGACATGGAGAGCTCGTTCGTTCGGGGGCTCCGTGGCGTCCAATCGCAGCCGGAGACCCGCGCCCGGGCGCCGTCGAACGGTTTCTGTCGGACCGCAACAGGTGGTGAGCACTGCATACGTCGATACCTCCGCGATAGCCTCTGTCGTACTTAGGGACCCCGGATGGGAAGACGTTGCTCAGAGGATTGGCGCGTTTTCCAGCATCATCTCTTCGAATCTGCTGGAAGCGGAGTTGCGAGCGGCGTGTTACCGCGAAAGGGTACCGTTCTCCAACGATCTGTTGCTGGGAATCGACTGGGTGATTCCGACACGCACGCTCGGACCTGAGTTCGAGATGTCTTATGCGGGAGGATACCTGCGCGGAGCAGACTTGTGGCACGTTGCCACCGCACTCTACGCAGTTCAGGACCCGTCAGTAGTCGCATTTCTCACCTTGGACAACGACCAGCGGGCTGTCGCCGTCGCGCTCGGCTTCCAAACCTGAATCGCCTATTCGACGTGAGGAGCGTACTCCGCCCCGATGTGGCCGGAAGAGACAAGCTCTTCATACTCATCGTTAGACAGCTTGAGTAGAGTCTTATAGACGTACTCATTGTCTTGCCCCAGGGTGACCGGGCCTCGACGTATTCGGACATCGCTGCGCGACATCTTGAACGGCGCCCTCGGATATAGGTGAGCTCCCACGTCTTCTTGGGTCGCCTCCTCGAACATCTCACGCGCGAGCAGATGTGGGTCCTCGAAAGCGTCGCGCTGGTTCATGACCGCGCCTGCCGCCACGCCGTGCGCCTGCAGCAGACCCATGACTTCCCTGTGACCGTGCCCGCGAGTCCACTTGCCTATCAGGTCATCTACCAGATCGTGGTTTTCGCGCCTGCTCTCGTGCGTAGCAAGCTCTTCGCGCCGTGTCCAATCGGGATTGCCGATTGCCTCGCAGAATAGCTCCCAGTCCCGATCATCGAAGATCGTAATGGCCACCCACTCGTCCTCGCCGCTGCACGGATAGACTCCTTGCAGCGCCGTAGGATGCCTGTTTCCGATGGTCGATCTGCTGAGACCGTTCATCGAGTAGTCCATGAATGCCTGTCCGAGGTATGGCGCGGCGTTCTCGGCCTGGGACAGCTCCACCAGCTGGCCCTCTCCCGTCTGTCTTCGGTGATTGAGAGCGCACAGCACGGCGAACGCCCCGCCTACTCCCGCGGCGGCGTCTGCCATATAGACCTGCGTATTGGCCGTGGGATCGAGATCGGTGTATCC
>JAAXHZ010000131.1 GCA_012270625.1 Dehalococcoidia bacterium
TCTTTGACTACTTCCTTTTCTACCTCGACCTCTTTGACGACCTCGACTACCTTCTCAACCACCTCTGGCTCAGCAGTCTGACAGGCGCCAAGCGCAAGGATAGCTGCAAGAATCGCCATCGCTCCAAGACCCATACTCCGTAGATTCATGACATCCTCCTGTTCTTGACTGCTGGACAAAATAGGGGCGGTTTTTTCAAGCTGCAATCGGTGTCGGCTGGTAGGCTCCTCCGTGAGTCCGAACGATACAGCGCATCAGGGTAGTTGTCAATTTACACAGCAGATGGCGAAAATTGCATAAGAATATTCGAGGAGTGAGTGGAGAGGAGTGAGAGCCACCCAGTCACCGCTCCGGGTCATGGCTAATGCAATTCTCTAACACCAAACAGTGCGAATTGACACCGTTTGATACCCAACTTTAGAATGCAGGCACTTTTCCAAGCTGAGAACACACTGCGCGACACGACGCACGGAGATTAAGCCAATGAGCACCAAAGCCTATGTTCTGATCGAGACCGCCGTTGGTGAGTCCGAGGACGTATCGAATGCCCTCCGGTCGCTGCCGGGTGTGGACGCCGTAGATACGGTGACCGGCCCATACGACATCATCGCAGTCGTATCGGCGAACGACCTGAACGCGGTCGGTCAGATAGTGACGCGAGAGATCCACACAGTGGCGGGCATCGTGCGGACTGTGACCTGCATGGTGGTGGGCGGCCCATAGGCCCGGCTAGCCGCAGAGACGGCAAAAACTGAAGATTCGATCAGCCGGGGGCGCACCAGTGTGCGCCCCTGCGCTTTATGTGCCCAGCTTTGAGCTGGTGGAGGCTACACATTGGACCTTGGTCTGAACGAGTTCCAGCAGATGCTGAGAAACAGCGCCCGTGAGTTCCTCGAAGCGGAGTGTCCGATTTCGTATGTCCGAGATATGGAGGCGGACGAACGGGGCTACTCTCCGGAGATTTGGAGCGCAATGGCCGAGCTGGGGTGGCTGGGCCTGGTTATCCCTGAAGAGTATGGAGGCGAGGGTCTGGGATTCGTTGAGCTTGCGATCCTGCTCGAAGAGATGGGGAGCGCGCTGCTTCCAGGCCCCTACTTTTCGACGGTCGTCATGGCTGGGGTCGCGCTCGCCGAGACAGGATCCGATGTTCAGAAGAACGAGTACCTGGCGCGCATAGCCCGAGGGCAGCTCATCGCGACTATGGCCATCATCGAACCCAGCGGACTATGGGAGCCACGCGGAATCGAGGCGGTCGCTCGCCGCTCTGACGACGGATACGTCATCAGCGGCGTCAAGCTGTATGTGCCGAACGCGCACGTCTCAGACTACGTCATCGTCGCCGCCAGAACGGGAGAGTGTGAGACCGACGTCAGCCTGTTCATCGTTCCATCCAACGCCGACGGACTGAGCCAGACGCTGCTCCAGACCATAGCCGCCGACCGGCAGTCGGAGCTGGTCTTAGACGACGTCAGTGTCTCCGAATCTGCCCTGCTCGGCGACTTCAACGGCGGGTGGGACACGGTTGCCACTGTGCTCAGATGGGGCGCGGTCGGGAAGTGTGCCGAGATGCTGGGTGGAGCGCAGCGTGTCCTGGACATGACCGTCCAGTACGCCAAGGAGCGGATACAGTTCGGACGGGCCATCGGGTCGTTCCAGGCCGTCCAGCACCACGCTGCCGACATGGCCGCCGATGTCGATGGGTGTCGTTACATAACTTACCAGGCGGCGTGGACGCTTGCGCAGGGTCTGCCTGCCGACCGGGAGGTCGCGATGGCGAAGGCGTGGGTATCGGACGCGTACCAGCGCGTCTGCGCGCTGAGTCACCAGAGCCACGGAGCCGTCGGTTTCACCAGAGAGTATGACTTGCAGCTGTACTCCCGCAGGGCAAAGGCTGCCGAGCTGATGTTTGGGGATGCCGATGTCCACCTCGAAGCGGTGGCGTCCGCGATTGGGCTGTGAGTTCTTATGGGGGGCGACTTGGCTGAGCCTCGATTCTTAGTCGCGTCTCGGAGTGACGACTTGAAGTCGTACTTTGCCGATAGCTGAGTCACGGCCTGACGGCCGTTGAAAGCGATTGTGATGGATATCAGTGTGCGGTGGTCGGGATGACGATCATATCCTTCATTTCCAAGCGTCTGTCCGACGACTGGAAACTCCTTGCGGCGATATTCTCGGGGATCACCATAGCGGCCACGCTGCTCGCGGGAGCTCCGATCTACATAAGCACGCTCGAACGCCAGGGCATAGATACGGCTATTGACCGCGCGAATCAGTCCTACCTGAACATCTACGCGGCCTCTCCGTACATAACGTTGGACGGCGACTCACTCGATGCCACAGAGCAGCATTTCAACGACGCGATAGACGACAACATCACGGAGATATACAGGGGTCACGTGCGCTTCCTGAAGTCGCCTACCTTTCTGGTGGGGACGCCGCAGTCGCCATTGGCTCCTATTTCCCAGGTCCCGGAAGAGGGCACCCGCGTCTCACGCGGGTACTTCCAACACATAGAGGACCTTGAGAATCACGTCACCTTCCTGCAAGGTCGTATGGCCTCAGACGAAGTGGTCTGGGAAGACGGCAGACCCAGAATGGAAGCTATCATCGGCCAGCCGGCGAAGGATGCGTTCAATCTCGAAATCGGCCATAGAGTCATATTCGCGCCATCGCTGAGCGATCCGATGCGGGCAGTGATCGAGATAGTGGGCATCGTCGAACCGACCGATCCTGCGGAAGAGTACTGGCAGCAGAACCCCAACATCTTCCTGGACCCCGCTCCGCTGGAGGAGCTGCCTGACGCCGAGTTGGAGGTCGATCCCGAAGAGCCGCCTCTGCCCGTGTTCGTCACACAGCTTGTACTCGTCGAGGGCGTCGGGAGAGCCTACCCCGGCACACTCGTCAACTCCAGCTGGTTCGTGTACGTGGACAGGGAGGGCCTGAAGGGATGGGATAAGGACGAGGCGCGTGTACGGCTGGCCGCGATGGAGTCGGAGGTGTCCATCGGGATGCCCGGCTCGGTCGTATTGACAGGAATCAGGGGACTGCTGGACAGCTTCGAAAAGCGGAGCTTCTTCACGAGCGTACCCCTGCTGCTCCTGCTCGTCGTGACGGCCATCACAGTGCTGTACTACATACTGATGATGGTCTCATACCTGGTGTCGAGTCGCGAGGCAGACGTCGCGCTTCTCCGAAGCAGGGGCGTCAGCTCATGGCAGCTTGCGCGCATCTACGCACTGGAGGGAATTGGAATCACTGCGATCGCCTCTGTTATCGCGCCGTTTGTCGCGATGGGGAGCATCTCGCTCGCCGGCAAGCTAAGCTACTTTGACGACATCACGCTCGGAGGGTTCCTGCCGGTCTCGCTAGAGGTGACGCCGTTCCTTGTATCAGGCGGTGTTGGTCTTCTGTGCCTGGCCATCTACGTAGTCCCCGGCGTCGTCGGCGCGAGAACAGGACTGATCGTACACAAGCTGCGGTCTTCGCGTCCGCCGTCAGCGCCGCTGTTCCAGCGCTACTTCATCGATGTCGGACTCATGGTGATTGGTGGGCTGGTCTTCTGGGAGCTGTTCGCTCGCGGTCAGATCATATCCGGCGGGCTTTTCGGCGAGAGGGGTGTCAACGAGGCGCTGCTGTTCGCGCCGGTGCTGCTGCTCACAGTGGTCGCGCTGCTGTTCATGAGATTCTTCCCTCTGATAGTGCGATACTTGAGCGGCGACTCCCCGACGCTAATGCACGTGGTCGCGGTCGCGACGCTGGCTGGCCTCGGGCTGACGATCGCGGTACAGCATATCAGGATCGGCGAGGAGCTGGGCTGGCTGAGCCGCGCAGCGCATCTCGCGCTGATCGGACTGTTCTACTACGGCACGTGGAGTACCAGGCGCCACATCCTCTTCATCTTGGGTCTGGTGGCGCAGGCCGCCCTGATCGCGCTCTTCATCCGCGTCGAGGCTCCGGCTACCGATGCTGTCGCCTACATCCCCACCGTCATTCTTGGCGCGCTGGTACCGCTCCAGGTCGTGTACATCGCGCTCCGCGGCCTGTCCAGAGTGTACCCAGTCTGGGTATCGATGGCGATCTGGCGGATGGCCAGAAACCCGCTTCAGTACAGTTGGCTGGTGCTTCTGATAGTTATGGTTACCGGACTGGGAGTGCTGGCGACAACGGTCGGGGGCACCCTGGACCGATCCTACGAGGAGCGAATCCTGTACGAGGTTGCATCAGACCTGCGCGTGACCGGCGTACCCACACACTTCGCGCAGGGCACCGAGGAGATCAAGCGCAGGTATCTAACAATGTCTGGGGTCAGCTCAGTCTCACTCGCTCTGAGAGGCGAAGGGTCGGTCGGGGCCACGTACTCGGGCAACAGCTTTGGTGTGCTGGCGGTCGAGTCGGACGAGTTCCCTTACGTCACCTGGTACAGAGACGACTTCTCCGAGCGCCCTCTGCCACAGGTGATGAGTCTTCTCAGGAGCGGCGCGAACCAACCCAGCATCGATCTGCCCGAGGGGGCCGAAAACCTGTACGTCTGGACTCGCACTATGGACGAGTACCCCAACATGTTCCTGTGGATGGTAGTGCAGGACCGTCGAGGAGTCACTGATACCATAACCTTCGGGCCTGTAACGGGTACCGAGTGGACACTTAGGGGTTCGAGGATCCCGTTCCATCTTCAGCCGCCTCTGAGCCTGATCAGCGTTCAGATTTACGAGCCCGCATTCGGCCCTGCTGGGACCGCGGGCACCCTGCTTCTGGACGACATCCAGGCATCCGTGAGGGGCAGCGAGGAAAGACACACACTCGACGACTTCGAAGGCCCCAATAAGTGGACTCCGCTTTCAACGTCGATGATATCCAAGGACCTCCTCGGCTACACTCGCGAGGGCGCCAAGAACGGCGCGCGCTCGGCAGTATTCACTTTTGGGAAGGATACTGACAGGGGCATTCGCGGGTTCTACAGGAGCCCCACCGGAGGTCCCGTGCCGGTGATCGCCAGCGCGAGCTTCACAAGGAGGACCGGGACGGTCGTCGGCAATGCCCTCATCGTCAACGTGTTCGGAAGACTCATACCTGTTCGCATCATGGACACCGTTAACTACTTCCCGACCATGGATCCGGCTGGCAACGGCTTCCTGATAGCCGATCTCGACGGCTTTCTGCGTCATCTCAACATCCTGACCCCAATCGGGAGCATCAGACCGAACGAGCTGATACTGAAGGAGGCGCCGGGAGCGGGCGAAGAGGCGTATCAGTATGGCCTGGCGCTCGCACGGTCGCCGCACCTGGTGCATGACCGCACCAAGCTCCTGGAGACGCTGCGCCTGGATCCTCTGATAACAGCTGGGTGGCGTGCCATGGTGCTCGTCTCTTTCGCCGTTATAATCTTCGTATCTGCGCTCGGGTACATCACCTATCTGATCTCATTCGCGGGACAGAGCAGGGCGGAGACGGGTTTCCTGCAGGCGCTCGGTCTCCGGCGTGGTCAGATGACGCGGCTCCTCAGCTCGGAGCATCTGGTGGTTGTCTCGATTGGTCTGCTGCTCGGCACCGTGGCCGGGTTCGCCATGAGCAACATCATGGTGTCCGCGCTCGCGGTAACTGAAGATGGCCTTCCCGTGGTCCCGCCGTTCATTCTGACGACGGATTGGGAGTTCATGGCGCCGACCTACGCCGCGCTGGTGGTCACGTTTGTCGGGGCGCTGCTGTGGCTCTCGCGCTCGGTTTCGAGGGTGAACATTCACGAGATGTCCCGTCTGGAGGGCGAGTGATGACGCCTCTTACATGTGCAGCTTTGAGCTGCCGTCTGGAGGGTGAGTGATGGCGCTCATCTCGAGGCTGATTACCGCGTGGCCACAGGTTGCCCGCCGAACGCTCGCCAACTGGCGACTCATGTCCACGGTGATAGTCGGCGTGCTGCTCGCTTCGGCCATCATGGCCGGAACGGTCATCTACTTCGATGCGCTCAGGGAGCTCGCTCTCAAGAACTCTCTCGGCGCTCTCAGCGTCAACGATACCAACATCGCGCTCAAGTCCGATCGCGGTCCCACTACCTACGCTGAGCGGGACAAGGTCGTGGCAGAGACTGAGCGTGAGATCGCTGATCGGGTCTCCTGGATGCTCAGGGACAAGACAACCGGCGTAAAGACGGCCACATTCTTCCTCTCAGAAGTCGGACACGAGGCAGCAGCAGATACTGACAACCCTCGCGCTTTCTTTGGACACCTGCCGAGGTTGTTTGACCATGTCACGTTGCAGCCCGGAGGTCGCGCGCCGGGGGATGGGTACGTCAATTCCCCTGGTGGTATGCCGACGGTCGAGGCTGTCGTGCCGCTGGAAGCCGCAAACGATCTCGGAGTGGGAGTCGGGGACCGTCTGGCCGCGGTGCCGTACTGGTCGGACTCTTCACCGTTCATCCACGTCGTGATCACCGGGACGTTCACTCGTGACCAGCCCGACAACGAGTTCTGGTACCTGGACGACAAGATATTCCAGGCCGCGACCGCCAGGAGCTTCCAGACGCTGCCCTTCTACCTCACTGAGAGGGCGTACTACGAGGCGCTGGGTGACACCTTCAGGCAGCTCGACAGCGTTTACAGCTGGCTTCTGATGGTGGACACCAGCAAGATGAACGCCAGGAACGCGACCTTTGCGCGAAGGTCCATCACCTCGATGGAAGATAGACTCTCCACGAACCTTTTCAGCTACCGACAGATTACGGAGCTCGACGACGCCCTGTTCCGGTACGACGTCAGGCTGTTCTTTTCCAAGCTGCCGATGTTCGTGATCCTCATACTGATCTCGGTAGTCATTCTCTACTACGTAGTCACGCTGTCTTCGCTGGTGGTGGAGCAGCAGCGGGGTGAGATCGTCCTGCTGAAGAGTCGCGGGTCTAGCGCAGCCCAGGTGCTCTCAGTGTACATACTCGAGGGTATCACGATAGCGCTCCTGGCGATCGTGGTCGCCCCGCCACTCGCCGCCGCGGTGATAAGTCTGCTTGGGATCACGCCCGCGTTCTCCGATCTCAGCGGCGGAGATTTGCTGTCCGTATCCATCTCCCCCGGCGCCTACATGATGAGCGGACTTGGGGGCCTTCTCAGCTTCGCCGCGCTTATGGTGCCGGCAATCCAGGCATCGCGCATGAGCGTGACCACCTTCCGTCACCAGTCCGCGCGACCCTACACGCAGCCGTTCTACCAGCGCTACTACCTGGACGTTCTGCTCCTGATCATTGGAGCGCTCCTGTTGAGGCAGCTCTCTGAACAGGGGTCAGTCGTGGCCGTAGGAGTGTTCGGGGAGGTGGCCACCGACCAGCTTCTGTTGGCCGTGCCCGCGGTTGTATTGGTCGCCTCAGCGCTCGTGCTGCTCAGGCTGTTCCCGCTCTTCATGAGGGTTTCGAGCGCGCTGCTGTCGTCGTTCCTGTCCGCCGGACTGGTGCTCGGCATATGGCAGATGGCCCGGAATCCCACCCACTACGCTCGACTGTCGCTGATGCTGATCCTCATGGCAGGACTGGGAATATTCGCGGCCAGCTTCGGCGGAACACTCCAGCGCAGCTTCTCAGAACGCGCGCTGTACTCGACCGGGACCGACGTGAGACTGGTGGGCGCGCTGTTGAATACCAGGGGCAGCACAGTCCCCATGCGCGAGTCTTACGAGAGTCTGCCCGCTGTGGAGGAGGTGAGTCTGGCGTTCCGTGGGTTCGGCTCGGACCTTTCCAAGCTGCTTGCCGACTCGTACACGATGTTTGCCGTCGAGGGTGAGAAGATCAAGGAGATGGGTTGGTTCAGGGACGACTTCTCGGAAGCTTCGATGGATTCGCTGCTGTCGTCGCTCCGGTCCGAGACTCTCCCGGTAGGTGTGGAGCTTCCATCAGACGCTAACGCTGTCGGCGTGACGGTAAAGCCGGACCGGCCTCACCCAAGCGTGGCGCTCGCTCTGAGGATGCGAGACTCCAACGGTCGCTACTTCACGTATGTGATGGGGCAGTTGGACGAACCGGGGTGGGTGACGATGGAGCAGCCTCTGAGCCGAACCAACGGACGCAGGTTCGCGGCTCTCCAACCGACTTCTCCCCTGACGATCGTCTCCCTTACGGTGTTCGAGACCAACGGGCGGAATCGTCTCAGGGCAGGTTCCATAGCAATAGACGAGATATTCGCTACTCGCCCCGGAGGTGGAATCCACGTTCTGGAGTCGTTTGATTCCGTTTCCGAATGGACTGCGCTCGACGCGGTCCCAGAGTCGCAGTCCGACGTACTGAAGCCATCGGCCGACGGGCTGAACGGTACAGGAGGCTCGGCCGCGTTCATATGGGTGGAGGGGCGCCCGCTGGTCAGCCGCGGGATATTCCACGGCCCGCCGCTCGATCCGCTGCCTGTTCTGGCCACGAGCAGATTCCTGCGCGTCAACGAACATCGTATTGGTGAGACAATCGAAGTCTCAGCGCAGGGTCATCGTGTAGATGTGGCGCTCTCCGGTGTGATCGACTTCTTCCCCACACTGGATGCGTTCAAGCGCTCATATCTGGTTGCCGACCTCGCCTCCGTAAGCGCCTATGCCAACCTGGAGGCAACCGGTGGTGAGCTCCGTCCCAACGAGGTATGGATGACGACCAACGGGTCGGCGTCAGACCGGGCGCAGCTCATATCCCTGCTTGAGGGCAGCCAGCCGTTCCCGAGCAGGGAGGTACACGACCGCGTCCAGATACTGGCCGAATCTACTGTCGATCCGCTGGTAGAGGCCGGATGGCGCGCGCTGCTATTCGTAGCCTTCGCCGCCGTTCTGGTGTTGAGTGGCCTCGGATTCCTGGTCCATGCGTATGTCTCGTTCAAGAGCCGGGAGATTCAGTTCGCGCTGATGAGAACGGTCGGCTTCTCGATGAGACAGCTAAGCACACTCGTGCTGCTCGAACAGGTGCTGGTGATAGGCGCGGGTCTTGCGCTCGGGACCTGGATGGGTGGCAGGCTGGGCGCGACGATGATGCCGTTCCTCGGACACGATGACCGGGGCACACGTGTGCTCCCACCGTTCGTCGTGGACATCAACTGGGGAACGCTCGTGATCACATACGTCGCGATGGGGCTGCTGTTTGCCGTTATCATCGCAGGCGTCATCATTCTGGTACGCCGAATCTCGCTCCAGCGCATCCTGAGGCTCGGAGAGGTGTGAGAACACTGGACACCAATCGGGACATACTAACGGACAAAATACGCGGTATAATCTGAGTAGTTCCCGTTCCGACCCGTAGTCAAGTATGTTCTTGGAGTCAAGTGAGTTACCGGACAACGCACCCCTGGATCACTTTCGATCTGGACCTCAGACACGCTCCACCCAGGTTTTGGATGTTGCTTGGCGAAGCCTGTTCCAAGTGTGAGTACATTGCCGGTATCCCTCTGGCGCCCCAGACCTCAGAGCTGCTGCACCAGGTCTCTCTCGAAAGGGGAGCGCGCGCGACAACCGCCATCGAAGGCAATACTCTCACCGAAGAGGATGTGTCCAAGCTGGCACGCGGAGAGCTCAGATTGCCTCCATCCAAGGAGTATCTCGGCAGGGAGGTCCAGAACATTCTGGATGCGTGTAACGAGATGTTAAGCGTCTTGAGTCTCGAACATAGATTGCCTTTGGATGTCGATCGGCTCAAGGTCCTGAATGGCTACGTACTGCATGGGCTCCCATTGAACGACGATGTCGTGCCGGGTGAAATACGCACCCATGAAGTCGGAGTCGCCAGGTATAGGGGCGCTCCACCAAGAGACTGTGATTATCTTCTGGGTCGTCTGTGCGATTGGTTAAACCGCATGGAGATCGATCTGGGTCACTCGCCGCTGGCGCTTCCAATCATAAGAAGCATCGTGGCTCACCTTTACCTGGCATGGATACACCCCTTTGGAGACGGCAACGGACGCACTGCGAGGCTTGTAGAGTTTCAGATACTCATCGGCTCTGGCGTTCCCAGCCCGGCCGCGCACCTCCTTAGCAACCACTACAATGAGACCAGGTCAGAGTATTACCGGACACTTGACAGATCGTCCAGAGCTCGAAACGGCGTGATCGAGTTTCTCATGTACGCGCTGCAGGGCTTCGTGGACGGCCTTTCCGACCAGCTTTTAGTAATCCGCAGGCAGATACTGCGAGACACCTGGACGAACTATGTCCACTCTCAGTTTCAAGACCGTAAGGGCTTTGCCAATTCCAGGCGCAGAAACCTCGTCCTCGATCTGTCTGAAGTCGATGGACCAGTGCCGAGCAGGAACATCCGAACATTGACGCCGAGGTTGGCTGAGGCATACCTTAACAGGACGAGCAAGACCATCACACGCGATATCAACGTACTAAAGTCAATGGGCCTGGTCAGACAGACCAGGGATGGTATCGAACCAACCGTTGACATGATGCTGGCGTTCCCGCCAGTGACTGATCCGACATCGGAGTAAACCGCATGAACTATACAAACGACTCCCCCTACGTTTTCTGCCAGGACGTATTCAAGATCTACAAGATCGCGGATCTCGAAGTGGTCGCTCTCAGGGGCCTCGACCTTGCCGTCGATGCGGGTGAAGTTGTCGCCATCGTCGGGGCGAGCGGCAGCGGCAAGAGCACTCTGCTCAACATACTGGCCGGGTACGACTCTCCGTCCGCCGGAGGCGTGATGGTGGGCGGCAAGGACCTGCTGCGGATGACAGCGCGAGAGGTCGAGGAGTATCGCCGCGTAGATGTCGGCTTCATCTGGCAGCAGACCAGTCGCAACCTCTTCCCGTATCTCTCGACGCTCGAGAACGTGACACTTCCGATGATGCTCACCAACACCCCCGGCTCAGAACGCAGGGAGAGAGCCGAGGAGCTGCTGGGCCTTGTGGGCCTCAGCCACCGGCTCGACCACACTCCGGAGAAGCTGTCGGGGGGAGAGCAGCAGCGCGTAGCGATCGCCGTTGCGCTTGCGAACCGACCTCCATTACTGCTCGCTGACGAGCCCACGGGCGAGCTCGATGATGCCACCGCTGCCGAGATTCTCGACCTGTTCGGGACGGTCAACGAGGAGATGGGCACTACCATTCTCATAGTCACCCATGACCCCGACATCGCCTACAAGGTGGGCCGCGTGGTGATGATACGCGACGGAAAGATGTCCACCGAGATCAGACGCAGGGTTACATACCAGCGAATCCGGGGAGACGTGGAAGCGGACCAGCCTCTTGAGGAGTTCGTCTTGGTGGACGGCAACGGGCGTGTCCAGATTCCAAGAGATCTACTCGACGAGCTGAACATCGGGGAGAAGGCGCGAGTCCAGGTCGAGGATGGCAGGGTCACGATCAGACCGGGCGAGTAGCCAGCCCCGCGCGGTCGTCTTCACATCACCGCGCACTTAGGAGATAGCGCCAGATGAGCAGAGTTCTTCCGCTGATTACCACAGTAGATCTGAGGAGAACCTACTTTCTCGGTTCAGAGCAGATCGATGCCCTGCGCGGCATCAACTTCAGCGTCATGCCGGGACAGTTCATCGCGGTCGTGGGACGCTCGGGATCGGGCAAGACTACGCTGCTCAACATCCTGGCGGGACTGGACAAGCCCACGTCGGGACAGGTGCTCTTCGAGAACAGGGACATCGCTGAGATGGGCGAGCAAGACCTCACCGAGCTCCGTCGCCACAAGATAGGCTTCGTGTTCCAGTCGTTCGGACTGCTTCCGCTGCTGTCTGCGTTCGAGAACGTCGAGCTGCCCCTGCGTATCGCCGGAGTCCGCACCCGCGAAAG
>JAAXHZ010000132.1 GCA_012270625.1 Dehalococcoidia bacterium
CGGTCAGGCCCGGCAGGGCCACGATCATCTACACAATCCCGACCCCGGAGGATAGTCCCATAGGTGGCGGAGACGTCGCAGAGGTCGTACTCAACGGCGGAGTTATGAATATGGGAGTCGTGAGTGGGCCTACGTGGACGGTAGATGGCACCATCTTCGAGGTGTGGCTGGACGGCAAACAGTGACCCTGCCAGAGGCCCTCGACCCGACCATTGTGGCGCACCTGGACAGAAGAACGCAAGGGATTCGAGCAGCGCCTCTGGTCTACGAATTCTTGGCTCCGGCATCTCGTCCCTCCTCACTACCGCTAAAGCTCGGGCGTAGCGCAACCACCTCCAGACCCGCCGAGGCTGCGCGGGCTAACGAATAGAATCTAGACTGTGAACGGGCGGGTATCACAGCTCAAACGCCAAGTCGCCGGATGCGCTCAGCTAACTCAACTTTGGGGACAGGACATCTTGGATCATCTCGCATTTGTTCGAGCACCGCCAGGACCTGAGACGTCGTTAGAATGTCGGCGTCCAGCATGTTGTCGACGATCCACATGGCATCCCGATGTATGATGCCTTCGAGTTCAGCAACGCTGCGCATGGTCCTGTCTTCTGTCAGGAGGTCCCATCCCTGTTGCCCAGCTAGCGCGAGAGCGAATGAATCCACTAGGCTGAGGGCCGGTCGCTCGGACTGGTAGGCGATTGCCAATTCCACGCCTTCTACGTCAAGTGACTCAACGCTCAGGCCAAACCTAAGAAGGTCCTGCCGGCTATATGAGCCCAGGTCGATAAGTTCTTCGTGGAACAGCAGATCTGGCACCGCGAACCGAAAATCCAGTTCGAACATCCTGTCCAATATCTCACGCTTGGAGAATTCGATCAGGATAGAGCTGTCGCTGACGAGGACTTTCATTTGCTTGCCTAGGTAGCCGAACCAGCCATGATGCGGTCTATCTCGCTGACTCGTAGTCTGAGCAACTCGGCCGCCTTGGATTCCGAGATCTCGTTCTCCGCCAGTGCTCTCAGGCAAAGACGACGAAAACGCTTGGGTCTCTCCGTTCTAGTAAGAGGACGTGGCTCATTGGTCCTCCAACTGCTTCCAATGCCTTCGAATATGTCCCTTAGCGTGGAGTCCGAGATGATTCCCAAGTCACGCATTCGCATAACCAGAGATGCAGCACTGATCCCGAACATGTGCTTGACCTCGATAAGCTCAGCAAATCCGAAACTTGCGCGTCGCCGTCCAACCTCACGCATGAGCTCCTCCTCTGGTACCAGGAAGGCTCCGGCGAACCGATTGCAGGCTTTCTCATCTTGTACGTCTGACGGGATATCCAGGACGATGTGACCCAATTCGTGAGCAATGGTGAACCGCTGGCGTTCGAGAGACTTCTCAGTCGAGCAGACCACGACGGGCACGTCAGTTCCTCCTATCCGGCGCACGTGGCAGCTGAGCCCATCCACAGATCCCGGCAAGCTCCACTTGAACACTTTGATGCCGTGCTCCTCCAGCAAGTCGGTCATGTCAGGGATCGGACCCCCTCCGAGATTCCACGCGGCGCGAACGGCCGTGGCTGCTGGTTCCGCGTCCTCCACAGAGTTGACTATGTGGAGCGCTTCACTGGGACTCTCGCTCTGAGTGGTGTCGATCCCCAGGATTTCCTCGATCTGCAGATAGCGGTCGACATGGTCGAGAACTTCACCCTCCACCGCCGCTCTCTCCCGCGCTCTGGTCGAAGCAAGCTTCCTGAACTCAACAGACTCCAGGGAGACGGTCGTCGGGCTCATCAGGTAGCTCAGGGAAACCTCCAGGGCATCGGCCAAGGCGATGGCCACGGTTGAGCTCGGCCTCATCTCTGCCCGCTCGTATTTGCCTATTGCCTGGGCTGAGACGATGCCATCCATCGCTGAGGACAATGCCCGTAGCGACAGGCCACTGCGTTTTCTGGCGAGTTTGAGACGTTCGCTGAACATGTTGCTCCCTCCTTTCGGTTTACATTCTATGATACAATATGCTCAAATGTAAACTAGAGTGCTAGGGTCGTGGAGGCCATGTCCTGCCAGCACCCTTGGCACAGCAGGACACAGGATGAGTCAATGGAGGAGGAACTATAGAGATGACCGGCGACTGCACCACCACCGCACTGTCGATGAGCGCGGGGATAGCGCTGTCATCGGCATCGACGGATTCCCCGAACGCCGCCTCCGAGGAACCTCGGCATGTCTGAGCGGACCAGCAAGGGGCGTCTGATCGTCTTCGAGGGACCGGACGGCGTCGGAAAGTCCACACTTTCTCTTGCTCTTGCCGATAGGCTCAAGGAATTGGGTCTTCCGTGTCAGCACCTATCCTTTCCCGGGAATGATGTGGGAACCATCGGCCGCTTGGTCTACGACGTCCACCACGACCCGGTTCAGTACGGCATACAAGAGATCACAGCCGTAAGCCTACAAGCCCTTCACATCGCCGCACATCTGGATGCGATTGAGCGGCGTATCCTTCCAGACCTCAAGGCGGGTCGCTGGGTGATTCTCGATCGGTTCTGGTGGTCCACCTGGGTCTATGGGCGTGTCGCGGGAATCGACAGGACGACCTTGGACGCCTTGATCCAGGTGGAGCGTCTCCACTGGAAGGGTGTTCAGCCCGATGCCGTCTTCCTGGTAGACCGGTCCAACGACTCCTTCAACAGCGACAACCGCGTTCAACTCCGGGAAGGCTACGAGGTCCTCTGCGGAGACGAGAAGACCCGGTACCCGGTCCATCGGATAAAGAACGACAAGCCGGTCGACGAGTCCATGAATCGCGTGCTTGAAGTGCTTCGAGGCCTTCTTCCCAATGCTGCGGACCGGAACGAGCCGGCTCAGAGCAACTCCACCCGGCCCCAGACCGGGCATTCGCCTCTTCTTTCACACGACGAGAAGGCCCCGTCGGTATCCACCAACCTGGGAGGCGCCCGCCCGACTGTCGTCTACGAAAGCTACTGGAGGTTCGCGGCGGAACGGCAGGAGGTCTTCTTCCACAAACTGGAAGGACGCCCCTCTCCGTGGACGGACGACCCCATCATCGCCAAGCACAAGTTTACCAATGCCTACAGAGCATCGGACCGCGTAAGCCAGTTCCT
>JAAXHZ010000133.1 GCA_012270625.1 Dehalococcoidia bacterium
GGGTCAAGTTCCCGTTCCTGTCCGAGATGCTGACTCACGTGTACGGGTCATCCGGCAAGCGGGCAAGACCGGCGATCACGCTGTTAGCCGCGAGCTTTCATCCTCACGACGAGTACAAGTCCGAGGTCATGGCGACGGCAGTGGAGCTGCTCCACATCGCCACGCTGATCCATGACGACACGGTTGACGAATCAGACACCCGACGTGGTCGAGCGACGATCTCGAGCCTGTACGGCAAGGACATAGCAGTGTTGGTGGGCGACTACGTATTCGCATCGTCGGCGACTTTTGTTTGCGATACAGGGCATGTAGGGGTGATCCGGCGGTTTTCAGAGACGATCATGGAGCTTTCCAGCGGGGAGCTGCATGAGAGGGTCAGCGCTCACGATCCGGGGCAGACACTGGATGGCTACCACCAACGCATCTACAACAAGACGGCATCGCTCTTCAGCACGTCAGGAGAGACTGGGGCCATCCTCAGCGGCGCTCCCAAGAAACAGGTGGCCGCGCTCAAAGAGTACTCTCGCGAGCTTGGCATGGCGTTCCAGATAGTAGATGACATCCTGGATTTCCAGGGTGACGAGGATGAGATCGGCAAGCCTGTGGGCAGTGACCTCGCCAATGGAATCATGACCCTGCCAGCCTTCATCGCAAGCGAAGGCAGTCCATCGGGGAACCCGATAGAGGCGTACCTCGAGGACGACAGCGGAGACGAAGCGCTGTTGACGGAGGCGGTCGAGTTTGTTCGGCAGCCAAAGATCATCAACGCCGCCTACGACGAGGCAGCGCGGCGATGCGAAATCGCCAGGTCCGCGCTCTGTGTCCTGCCTCTAACACCCTCACGCGACTCTCTGGAGCTGCTGCTGGACTACATGCTCACGCGCAGGAGCTGAAGCCTCCGACTCCATACTTCACTTCGCTTCCAGCTTGGTCAGGACTCACCAACAACTTGTCCGGCTAGTATGGTCGTAGCGAGCTTGATACCCAGCAGCGCAGTCGGCTCGACGGCTAGATGATCCTCCTCTAACAGCGCCATGTGAGTTCGCTCTTACTCTAACCTTATTCCCAATGAAGAAGGTATCATTTGAACGGACTGAGAAATCAGACTGAAACAGGCTCGCACGGTTTCGCCGACAAAAGAAACGCCCCCCTTGTTCTGCCTTCTGAGCTTGGCCTGATAAGGCTATATAGTTCGAGAGGCTGGCCGGGGGACGTCAGCCCAGCGATACGATCGCCGGGGTGGTTACCTAATAGTGCCTGTTGTCAGGCATACTGTCAAGGGTTGTCCATTGGCGCTTTCGAGCCAGAGATGCTAAACGACAGTGTCATCACAGGTCGAGGCTGATGCAGTGGGTAATTTGTTACATTGATGGTCTCAATCTTTACTACGGGCTTAAATCGAAAGGTTGGCGGCGATTCTACTGGCTCGATCTACGACGGTTAGCCCTAAATCTCCTTATCTCCAACCAGGGCCTGGAAGCAGTCCGGTACTTTACCGCCCGGGTTTCTTCTACGCCTCGCGATCAATTAAAGCCAGTACGCCAAAATACTTATCTGGAAGCGCTGGCGACCTTGCCCGATTTGACAATTCACCTTGGACATTTCTTGATGAAAAAGCGGTATTGCCGGAACTGCGGTAACATTTGGCAGGCACCGGAGGAGAAGATGACTGACGTCAACATCGCAGTAGAGTTGCTGTCCGATGCGTATGACGACAGGTTCGATATGGCCATCATCGTTTCTGGTGACAGTGATCTGACGGGTCCTGTGCGGTCGGTGCGAACGCGGTACCCTGATAAACGTGTGATAGTAGCATTTCCACCTGGGAGGCACTCGGTCGATCTCAGCAGATCGGCATCGGCGTACTTTACCATCGGTCGCAAGAAGTTAAGAGATAGCCAACTGCCGGAAACCGTTGTCAGGACTGACGGGTACGCATTGACTCGGCCTGCGAGTTGGAGTTGAGATTCGCCTTTTGTGAGGTGACTTCTAATCGCTGACCCCTTCCTGACCGCCGAGTATTGTCATGACGGGCTTGATACCCAGCAGCGCAGTCGGCTCGGCGGCTAGCAGGTCTTCCTCGAACAGCGCCATGTCGGCCAGGCTGCCGGGAGTCAAGGCGCCAAGGATGTCGTCAGCGCCGATCACGCGGGCGGGTTCCCGAGTGTACGCGCTCAATGCGGCGCCCATACTCATGGCCTCGTGCGGGCTGAGAGGGCTGCCTGCCGATGTGTGTCGCGTCGTTGCGGCGTGAAGAGCGGGCATTGGGTTCGGGTCGGATACCGGGGCGTCTGAAGAGAAGGCCACGGTGACCCCTAGGGCGGCAAGTGACGCGGCCCGGTACAGGCAGCGGCGCATCGCCGGTGAGACTTCAGCCAGGTAGCGATCGCCCTGGTAGTGGACGAATCCGGGCTGTGTTATGACTGAGGCCCCGCACTCTACTACCGGGGTCAGTACGTCAGGCGGCGCCTCCGAACAGTGCTCGATTCGGTGCGGAGGAGTTCGATCAGGCAGCGGCGGAGATTCAGCAAACGCTTGGGCTACACTCCGAACGACATCGGCCTCTACCGCGTGAACAGCGACCGGAAATCCGAGGGAAGTGCAGCGGTGTATGGCGGTCTTCAGGTCATCGAAGGAGGGCGTGAGGATCCCGGTCGAAGCGGTGACCATGATCTTGGCATGTCCGATCCGAAGCCGGTCGCTGCCGCTGCCGAAGCTCAAACCCGTATCGACGAAGTCGGCTACATGGTCGGCTCCGGGCAACAGGGTTAGCCTGGGCAGGAGCATCCCCTGATCCGAAAAGCTCTTGAAGAGATTCCAGCGTTCGATCGAGTTGTTATGGGTAGCATCCTGGACGGAGGTGATGCCGAACGAGAGTAAATTGCGCGCTGCCTGTTCGACCAGGGTCGACAGTTTGGCGGCTGATGGCCGCGGGATACGACTGTCCAGAAAGTCCTCCATCTCGAGCAACAGTCCGTTTGGCGTTCCGGTATCGAGGTCGCGCGCGATGGTGGCTCCTGGCGGCTCGTCGGTGTTGTCCGCTATACCCACCCGCTCCATCGCAATGGAGTTGAGTACACAAGCGTGTCCCGACCGGTGGATGAGTCGGACCGGATGATGGGGAGCGGCGCGGTCGAGCTCCCAGCGTGTCGGATGGCGGGACTCAGACAGATAGAAGGGATCGTAGCCCCAAGCCGAGACCCATTCACCCCGAGGGGTGCGCGCGGCGCGGCGGGCTATCCGCGTTGAGATGTCCGATACGGACGAGACATTGCCAGGCCGGCAGTCAGCCGAGTCCAGTGTCGAGGCGTAGGCAAGGAGGTGCACGTGGGCGTCGTGGAAGCCGGGCATCAGCGTGCCGCCGCCGCAGTCGATGATTCTCGTCCCCGACGTCGCGAACGCAGACACATCGGCGTCGGCGCCCGTCCATACGATCCGGTCCCCGCGCACAGCCACGGACTGCGCGGTGGGCTGGCGCGCGTCCATGGTCAATACCCGCGCGTTGGTCAGGATCAGATCAGGCGTGACGTCGCTGAGCGCCCGCATCGGAGCGTGCTTTCTTCCTAGTCCAATGGACACGGGAGCGAAGGCGCCGGACGCAGCCTACTGTATGACCGAGTGGGGTGTGGCCTCGATTCTGCGGACGACTATCTTGTCGCGGTCGAGCATTTCGGGGACCTTTGGGCCGATCTCGTTGACCCAGCGGTCGCTCTCGTACACGGCTTCGTACAGGGCCTCGCGATCTTCCTCACTGTTGAAGCGTCGGACCCAGATATAGAGATCGTCCTCTTCCTCACCAACGAAGCTGCCGACGATCACCATTCCCTTGGAGACCTGAAACGGGATGATCTCCTCTTCCATGAATCTGACCCAGTTTTCGCGCTGGCCAGGAAGCGTTCTGTACTCACGAAGTTCGAAGAACATCAGCAGTCTCCTTTGGCTTGTGGATTAGCAGTCACAAATGTATGAGCAGCCTAGCGGGATGTCAAATTATGCAAGGTAGAAGACCATAACGCTGGAAGCGATATACAAGAGTATCATCGATGCGCCGGTGGCAGTGACAGTCGATCTTTCAGCAGTTCGGCGATTGCTATTCTGGATTCCCACAACGACGATGGACGTCATCAGCACGGCCATGACAGCAGTCAGGATGTGGATTTCGTCGATCTCGCTCCACAGGACGCCGCCAGTGTAAACGACGTCATCGAGGAGCAGGACGAATCCCATGTTGAACAGGTTACTGCCGAGGACGTTAGTGATCGCGAGCTCGGGCGCGCCCAGTCTGAGCGCGGCGAACGACGCAGCTATTTCGGGAAGAGAGGTGCTAAGAGCCAGGAACTGAGTTCCCACGAAGCTGGCTTGCCAACCCATCGCCTTGGCGATGTGGTCGCCTGTGAAGGCGAGCCAGATGGCGGCTCCGATAACGATGGACGCGGCGATCAGGTATATGACGACCGATCGGGCAAGACTCTCGTCCTGGTAGTTGGAGGTCTCACCCTGGGATCCGGACGACGTCTCGCTGTGCTCGGCTTTGAATACGAGGCACATTGCCACCAGAAAAGCGCCGAACATCAGAAGCGACACAGGGCTGATGTACCACGTGGATCCTACGTCTGTCAGATGGTGGACAGTTACCGCGATGGCGGCGGTAGAGATTACCGCTATACCGAGAACTCCAACAAGCCCGGCCGTGGATGAGACGTATGCCAGCATCGGCCCCCTGCGCCAGTAAAGATCCATGAGCCCGATGATCAGCAGGTTGAACAGGTTGCTGCCGAACGCATCGCCCGCGGCCAGATCCACCTCGCCAACGAGAATGATAGAGCTGACACCGGTGCCCAGCTCGGGAAGTGACGTGACTGTGGCGAGCATGACGACGCCGACGAACGATCTGCCCAGTCTGGTCTTCTCAGCTACCACGTCCGCCGATCTGGCCATGAAGTGAGCTGTAACCAAGATCACGGTGGCGGCGGCAACCAGTTGGAGCCACAGTAGGGCTAGTTCCACTTCATCTCCGGGGACAGGTAGTGACGGCTCCGTGCACAGGGGCTAGATTGAGCCGTGCGAAGTCATCCGGCCTGGCGCGGGAGAGCCGTCCCCGAGGGATATTCATAGCTCGGGAAGCCGAACCTTGAAACCCCGAAGGATTCTAGCGATCAGGGACGATTGCTGACAAGCAGGTCGGCGCGCTCTCCCCACTTTTCGAGGAAACGCCTGTAGTTCTTCAGACTCAACTCGTCGCGCTCAGCCTCAGCGAGCTCGTTCCAGACACGATGCTCATGCTGGACTACAGGCAGAGACTGGTCGGCAACGATGCGTTTGCCCTGCGCCTTGAAATGGAAGCTGTAGTCGATGTCCAGGTTGCGGTAGAAGCGGAAGCTTTCACGCATTAGCCCGACCTGCGCGAGGTCCCCGCGGCGGAACGCGAAGCAGTACGCCTGCATGGCGTCCATGTCACCGGACTCGCCTTCTCCATCGTGGAAGTGGTGCAGGTTGTCGGTACGCAGGCCGAATGGCCCAGCTACGCCAACGTCGTCGTCGCGCAACATCGTTTCGATAGGCCCTATGAGATCGCCTGTCACTTCGACACTGGTGTCCAGCAGTACGATAATCCGTCCGAGGCTTTGCTTGAGCACGATGTTCTTCGCCGCAGCTTCTCCTAGAACATGATCGGCGTGAATTACCCTAACCCTCGAATCCGCCGCCGCGAGGTCGTCCAGGTAGGCGCCGGTGTCGTCCGTAGAGCCGTTGTCCAAAATCACGAACTCCACATCCCTGTCGCCAGTCCAGCGCAGCGAGCTAGAGACAACACGCTTCACGTCGTCGAGGTAGTTGCAGGCGACGAGGCCGATAGTGAAGTCGTGGGCGTCACCCTGTTCTATAAGAGAGGGGACTTCTGCCGCTGCTGAGACCACGTCACGGTCTTCGGTCAGCTTCTCCCACTCGGCCTTGGGCCTGATGCGGGAGCCGCGTTCGTGGTCTTCGACTACGTAGCCGACCTCTTCGAGGGCAGCGCGGATCTGGTCGGCGGCGGAGTACTCTGCCATATCGCGCAGATGCGCCCTTCTGAGAAGCTGTTCAAGCGCCTCCACGGGGGTCTCGTATTCATCGCCAACGCCCAGCAGGCCAAGGCCAAGAACTTCATCGTACCGTTCTATGACCGCCAGCTTCGTGACAGAGTCGAGGTCGGAGCGGGCCATTTCCCAAGTCAGCGCAAGAGCGCCGGGCATGTCGAGATTCGAGTTCACGGTACCGAAGAAGCGCTGCATCCACTCCTCAACTGCGGCGCCGTCGGGGCTCGCGTTTTCAGAGACACCCGCTTCTTCGGCGTCTATCATCCACTGCCAGATTCGGTTCTTAAGTCGCTGGAGGCCGCGCTGGGCGGCTCGCAGAGACGTGAACGTGAAGTTAAGCCGAGTGTTGTATCTGGCCGTCATACACAGGTATCTGAATGCCATCGGGTCCAGTCCCTGCGCCTCTATGTCGGACATAATGAACGAGTTGCCCGCGGACTTCGCCATCTTGACACCGTCGGCGAGCAGGTGCTGGCCGTGGACCCACG
>JAAXHZ010000134.1 GCA_012270625.1 Dehalococcoidia bacterium
GCGCCCTGCGGCAGATCCGTGAATCGCACGCCCCATCTATTGACTATGACGTCTCTGGGGTCCTTGCGCTTGGGATACGCGACGATCGTCAGACCTGGCGGGAGTGTTGAAGTCATGTCCTTGGCTGAGTGGACCGCAAGGTCGATCTCGCCCTTCAAAAGCGGCTCTTCCAGCCCCTTTACGAACGTGCCTCGACCAAGACTCTGAAGCGGCGCGGCCTTGCGCCGGTCGCCGTCTGGCTGAATTGTGACCACTTCGATTCTGGTCTGAGGCCATGAGGCTCTGAGGATTGAAACGACCTCATCAGTCTGCGCCCTCGCAAGTGCGCTTCCTCGCGTACCAATCCTGACGACGCGGTCTCTCATGGGGTCTCGACCGGCTCGGATCCCGTGAGCAGGCCATCGATGAGCATCCGGTACGCAGACTCATCATCACCCCGCTGCACGATGTCCAGCAGCTCCTCCGTAATGCATCTCTGCCAGTGGTCGGGATGGACTCTCAGTCTCCGCTGACGCAGCTCAGCGCGTCCGCGTGCCAGCAAGGGCGCCAGGTCCGCATATTCCAGAATCCTGCTGGCCTCCAGCTTCTCCCGGAATGTCCTGGCCAGCGCCGGACTCGCTCCACCCGTAGAGGTTGCGACAGTTACTTCCCCCCGACGCGCCACCGACGGAGCGATGAACGTGCACAAGTGAGTGACATCGACGACGTTTAGCAGCACGTTGCGTTCTTCGGCCTCGGCGTATATCTGGCGATTCAGCTCATCGCTGTCAGTAGATGCTATGGCTATAAATGCCATGGCGAGGTCGCCCGGCTTGTACTGGCGCATGAGCCACTCGATCTTGCCCTCAGCGGCCATCTCCTCGACCGCCGACGTGACTTCAGGCGCTATCACAGTCACACGAGCGTCGCACTCCAGGAGCTTGACCACTTTTTCCTCGCCCAGTGCGCCTCCGCCGACCACGACGCATCTTCGGCCCCGCACGTCAATGAATGCTGGGTAGTATCTTGGCACCGATGTCCTCCGGTTCGACTCTTCGCTGGTCACGTGTAAGTTTACCTCATTAGGCTGCCCTGGTTCCCAGTGTAGGCCAGTGTAGGCCAGCGTGGGATTGAGGCTTGGGTAACCTCAGTTCTGGTAAGGTGTAGGGTGAATTGAATTTGGTAGTCGCGAAGGGTTTTCATAACGCACATGCCGGTCGAGCGAGCAAGGGATAGGCTCCTTCGGAAGCTGTCCGGTGACATATCTGACCAGAGGGTGCTCGACGCTATTGCCTCGGTACCGAGGGAGCGTTTCGTCCGGCCTGCGGACCGGCACCTGGCCTATGAAGACGTTGCTCTGGGAATCGCAGCGGGCCAGACGATTTCCCAACCCACGATCGTCGCAATTATGGTCCAGGAGATGGAGCTGCGCAGATACGACCGTGTGCTGGAGATCGGCACTGGCAGCGGCTACCAGGCCGCCATTCTGGGAGAGTTGGCGCGGGAGGTGGTGACTGTCGAGCGAGTGCCGGAGCTTGCGTCATCGGCGCGTCGGGTGCTCGCTCGTCTGGGGTATGGCAACATCCGGGTCGAAGAGGCGGGAGGCGTTTTGGGTCGTCTGGAAGATGCCCCGTTTGATGCGATTGTCGTGGCTGCCGCGGCGCCGCGGCTGCCGTGGACACTGATAGGCCAGCTTGAAATCGGCGGCAGACTCATTATTCCGGTCGGCAGTCTTCGCGAGCAGAGCCTTATGAAAGTAGTGAGAACTGTGGACGGCGCTGTAACTCGCCCGCTAGGGGCATGTCGCTTCGTTCCGCTGATCGGACGCGATGCGTGGTCTGAATCTGAAGTCGGGTAGGCATACGCGCGGCGTTGTCAACCCTCGATACCGTTACCTATACTTTACGTTGGGTCAATTCTCATTAGTCAGGTTCACCGAGGCCAGGGTCTGCTATGGATTTTGAGGTCGTCATTGGGCTGGAGGTACATGCCCAGCTATCGACTGAGAGCAAGATGTTCTGCCCGTGCAGCTCAGACTACCAGGACACCGAGCCTAACACGGTAGTCTGTCCCGTATGCATGGGGATGCCCGGAGTGCTGCCAGTAATCAACCGCAGAGCCGTCGAGCATGTGATTCGCACCGGACTCGCTCTCGACTGCGACATTGCCTCCTACACAAAGTTCGATAGGAAGAACTACCCCTACCCTGACCTGATGAAGGGGTACCAGATATCCCAGTACGACTTGCCGATTGCCTCCAACGGCGCGATGCCGATTGAAGTGGACGGCGCACAGCGAAGTGTTGGGATAACCCGCGTCCATCTTGAGGAGGACGTCGCCAAGCTCATTCACCGGACCGAGGAGTTCGGAGAGGGATACTCTCTGCTCGACGTGAACAGAGCTGGTGTCCCACTCATGGAGATCGTCGGCGAGCCGGATCTAAGAAGTGCTGAAGAGGCGCGAGCGTACCTGATACAGCTTCATTCCATACTCCAGTACGTAGGCAGCAGCAGCGCTAACATGGAGGAAGGCAACTTCAGGTGCGACGCCAACATCAGCGTTCGTCCCACAGGCCAGGCTGAACTCGGCACCAAGGTCGAAATCAAGAACATGAACAGCTTCCGGTCCGTGTTCAGAGCGCTGGAATACGAGGCTGAGCGTCAGATCGAATTAATCGACTCCGGGGGGCGCGTCGTCCAGGAGACTCGCGGCTGGGTCGAGGACGAGTCGGTGACTGTCTCACAGCGCGTCAAAGAGGGCGCATCGGACTATCGGTACTTCCCCGAGCCTGATCTTCCTCCGCTTAGGATTTCGCCCGAGTGGGTATCGGATATCCAGGCTTCGATTCCCGAGCTCCCGCATACTCGAAAGAGCCGGTTTGTCTCCCAACATGGTCTCCCCGAGTATGATGCCGGGCTTCTGACTGCGTCCCGGTCAACGGCCGACTACTTTGAGGCTGTTCTGAACGCTGCGCCTGGAGGGTCTGGTTCGTCTGGCCGGTTCGCTAAAGCCGTCAGCAACTGGATGTTGGGCGAGATGGCGCGTCTCCTGAACCAGACTGGACAGCACATCTCAGGAGTGGGCATAGAGCCTGCTCAGATCGCCGAGCTGCAGTCCATGGTCGATGACTCGACTCTAAGCTCCACAATGGCAAAGACCGCGTTCGAGAAGATGTTCGAGACTGGTCTGCCGCCCCGAAAGATAGCCGAGTCTGAAGGGCTGGTGCAGATATCCGACAGCGATGCCGTGCAGTCGGCGGTGTTAGAGGCTATATCGGCGAACCCCGACCCCGTCCAGGACTATCTTTCTGGCAAGCAGCAGGCGATGGGCTTTCTCGTAGGCCAGGTTATGAAGGCCACACGCGGCAAGGCAAACCCTCGTATGGCAAGCCAGATGGTCCGCGAGCAATTGGAAGCGATGCGCTGATGTCGGCTCTGAGAAACGGGACCGATCCCGGCTCCGCGCTGAATGGAGCGCCAGTTAGTCGCCTTCACCGGTTCCTGCGCTTACTGCATCCCGGAGTTGGTCTTAAGCGGTGGGCGCTGGTTGGTGCGGCAGGCGTTGCGTTCTGCTCTATAGGCGTCGCGTACTTGATCAGGAAATTCTTCTCAGTCAGCTTTCCCGACTTTCTGCCATGGTACTTTGAGGGCTTCCTGCTATTGGTGGTCGGCGGCGCGGTGATTCTGCTGTCCATGTACGGCTTCTACCGAGTGCTCAGCCCGCTCTTTATGAGGTCGCAGTCGATCGATGCAGTGGCCGATACCGTCTATAACAGGTGGTCTAGGGGAAGAGGCCCGAAGGTTGTCGCAATCGGAGGGGGTACTGGTCAGTCCGTGCTACTGCGTGGGCTCAGACTCCACACCGACAACCTGACCGCAATCATCACCGTTGCGGACGACGGCGGAAGCTCTGGCATACTGCGACGTGAGCTTGGCGTGCTGCCGCCAGGTGACTTCCGCAACTGCCTGGTGGCGCTGTCTGAGGATGAGTCTCTGCTCGCGGACCTGTTTCAGTACCGGTTCGACGAGGGCAGCGGACTGAAAGGGCACAGCTTCGGCAATCTCTTCATAGTCGCGATGACTAACGTTACCAAGAGCTTCGATCAGGCACTGGTGGAATCCAGTCGCGTCCTCGCTGTCAGGGGCGGGCTGCTGCCTTCGACCCCCGCTGATCTCCGACTCACCGCGCGCTTTACTGATGGGACCATGGTGAAAGGCGAGTCCAGCATCACCGAACGCGGTGGGCAGATCGAAAGATTGATGATCGAACCTGCGTCCGCGCTCGCGCACCCGCTCGCAGTCCAGGCCATCGAAGAGGCGGACATAGTCGTGATCGGTCCTGGCAGCCTGTACACCAGTATCCTGCCTAATATCTTAGTCAAGGGTATATCGGATGCCCTAGAGAGGACAGGCGCTACCGTAATCTACGTCTGTAACGTCGCCACCCAGATAGGGGAGACAGAGTCATACGCCGTCCGAGATCATGTAACGGCGCTCCAGCGTCACACATTCGACACCATCGCCGACTGTGTTCTGGCCAACAGTAATCCGCTCCCACTTGACGATCGGTTCGCTGGGCAGCCCGTGGTGCATGACGGGAAGCCAATCCCGCACGCTCAGGTTGTCCTAGCTGATATGGCTGATGCCGCGCATCCTGTCCGGCATGATGCCGACAAGCTGGCGTCCGCTATCATGGACATCTACGGGTCGTCCAACGGCAGACGTCGCGGCGTCTTTGAATTGCAGTCTTCTACCGCGTAAGAGTACCATCTCATCCACTGAACACCGGGGTCAGCCAAACATGACGGTTCTCAACATCATTCAGATTCTGGTCTCAATTCTGCTGGTGATTATTATCCTGCTGCAGGTAAAAGGGCAGGGCACGGGCCTGTTTGGCGCAGCGGACAACTCGTTCAGGACCCGGCGAGGTCTGGAGTTGCAGCTCTTCAGATTCACCATTGCGCTCATAGTCGTATTCCTTGGACTTTCCATAGCCAGCGCACGACTCTTCTGATCCGCTGGCCTCACGCAGCAGGACAGGACGCCTGACCGCCCTTGCGAGAGGTCGCGTGCCGCAATCCTGACGTCAGCCTGACCTGCGTTCACGCCGTGAAGAGTCGCAAGCTCCCGTCCGATCATTCTTGAACGCTCGATATGTTCGCGCAGACCCTTCGGGAGTTCCCTAAGCCGGGACTCGATCACGTCTGGAAGGCTGGACACGCTCCAAAGTCCAACCTATGCCGGCAACCCAAGACGGCGTCCGCCCATGACGTGCATGTGCAGATGGAGCACCTCCTGGCCACCGTCGCGTCCCTGGTTGATTACCAGCCTGTATCCGCTCTCTGCTACGCCTTCGGAAGCTGCCATGTTTCGCGCCGCATCGAACATCGCACCCATCACCTGATCGAGTCCAGTCTCGACCTCCGACAGCACTGCGAAGTGTTCTAGGGGAATTACCAGTAGATGCACTGGAGCCATCGGGTTGATGTCCCGGATAACGAAGCAGTGATTGTCCTGGTGCAGGAGTTCGCCTGGGATCTCCCCGTCCCTGATTTTGCAGAAAACGCAGAACTCGTCCATGCCGACTCCCGAACTGCTAGACTCCCACCACTGCGAACGCTTCTATCTCTATCAGGTAGCTCGGACTCACAAGACCTTTTATGAACACGGTGCTCGACGCGGGACCGGGGTCGCCCTCGAAGAACTCCAGCCTGGCCTTCGCGTACCCAGCATAGTCCTCTGAGTTGATTAGAAACGCGGTGATCTTGGTAACGTCTGCCCGCGTCGCTCCGGCAGCGCGCAACGCGGCTTCCACGTTGCTGAGACACTGGACGGCTTGGGCATAGGCGTCACCTTCGCCGACCAGGTTGCCTTCGGCATCTACCGAGACCTGACCGGATACGAAGACGAGATTGCCGGCTCTAACCGCCGGGGAAAACCCGGATGGTTTATTGTCGGGATTCGGAAAGAACGATCGTCTCGGCATAGCTTGACCTCTTGTTTGAAATGAACATGTGGGTGCCGGTGCCGGTATTACCCGGACTGGCGTTATCCTGGGAGCTGAAGAAGCTCGATTCGCGTATCGTCCGGACCTGCGATGAACGCAATGCGTGGTCCGTTCGGCACGTCTATCGGTCCCTCCTTTAGCTCCGCCCCCATACCTGTCAGGCGCTCCAGCTCAGTATCAAGATCGGCGATTGTTATACCAATGTGCTCCAGTCCCCAGTGAACGTCGGCGTTGCCGTCATCGAGGGACTCTCCGGTCCTGGCCCCTGAAATGTTTACTGTCACACCGTCCGGCGTCCTGGTCACGACGAACTGGTCTCCATACGGCCGGACAATGTCGCTGACTATGGTGAATTCGAATGCCTCGGCATACCACTCGGCGGTCTTCCTCGGATCGGGCGCCTTCAGGTGAACGTGATTGAACTCATATCCCATTTTGAAGCCGTGCCTCCTTCGTTGTGCGATTGCAGTCTATATCAAGTGTTCACAGTCGGCCAACCGCCGGCATCAGCGAAGCTCGCGCATGACCATGTACATGTGTCTGTAGAGCTTCGCGAGTTCCCTTACATACTCGGTGGGTCCGACCGGCCTCGTCGGATTGAGATGTTGGAATAGAGAGAACTCAGTGTGATATACGTCACCACGTTCTGCCAGCGCTCTTGCCAGCCGCCTGGACTCTGCGGCCGGAACGAGGTGGTCCTCTCGGTCGTGCATTATCAGCACACGTGCCTTCAGTTCGCCAACGGTGGTCTTTGGGGAAATCGACGCTAGGGTCTCAAGCGTCGACTCCGGCAGGCTTGCGACAAGTTGCTGAGCCTCTTCAAGACCCACCCCCGATAGCAGCTTGTGGACTGTCTGGGACTCTTCCGATAACGAAGACAGCGACGATGCCTCCAATTCGGTGTCCTTTTCTACGAACACACGCTTGAGCAGTGCAACCTCATCAGGCTCCGACATGCCCTCGATGAGTTGCGCCGTTACCACGTTTCGACTGAGCTCAGCGGGAGTCCACGGCTCGACGACTCCGTCATAGAATCTGCTCTCGGACAGTACCGCCGCGATCAGGTCTTGGGCGTCGTAGTACCCGGCGAAGAAGTTCACGAAGCTGACCTGGTCTCGTATTCGGGGATCGCTTGCGGCGACTGTCAGCAGCGAAGCTCCAACGCAGAAACCTGCCACTCCTGCTCGCTCCGTGTCCACGCGCTCATGAGCCATCAGGTACTCGAACCCTCGCACCAAGTCCTCGATATCCTCTGGGCTGACGCGCTGCGAGGTCATTCCTTCCGACCAAGGAATCAGGACGACAGCCCCGGAGCGCGCTAATCCCTCCGCCAGTCCGACTACTCTCGGATCGTCCCGTCCAGCGGGGTTCACACCCAGGAACAGCAGCACTCCGCTGTGAACACCGTCGCCCGCGGGCGTGTAAAGATCGGCGCTGGCGAGTCCAGAGCTGATTTCGTAGAAGACCTCTTCCTTCCCAGGCTCTCCCATTACCCACGGCTGAGGGTTTATCGGCAGCGATCCCACCACCTGCGGTATGAAGAGCGCAGTCCGCCATGCGACTCGCCCCTCCGGTGTAGCCGCTATCCACAGCGCCAGCAAGGCCAGAAAAACTGCAATGCCAATCGCGATACGCCGGCCCGCCCTACGAAAGCGTGGGCCGAACCCGCGTTCGGATGCATCTATTACTGTTTTGTCACGTCCGTTCATCAGTCAGCCACTGGGGAGATATATCAGCCCCCACAAAAGGACTGCATTGAGATCTTTTTTTACTTTGACACTACTTTTGACCAATGCTATTCTGAAATTGGTCAATGCTCCGGCATCATTCGGGAGGACAGATTTCGCCCCGGCGGTTCATCTGGATTAGATCCCTGGTCGCAGATCATTCCAAAGGGCGTGGATTCTTGGTCCTACGAGGTGGTGGACCGCTGAAGTTTTTGGACGGGTGCTGAAGCATGGTCGCGGATATACTGTCCCGCATTGCAGGAGGTGCCATCCTCGCAGCAGGCGGATGGGGCCTCGGTGAATATATAGCAGATGTTTGGGGCCCGGAACAGTACGTGTTCTGGGTCTTCGGCCTGACCATTGCTGGCGTCGTGGTCGGACTCACAGCCACGCCTTATGCCACTGTCCGACTGTCCGAAAGCATCGCGGAACAGACACGCTCAATACCTACTTCGCGTCTTCTCTCCGCTATCGCGGGCATGGTCGTCGGACTGGTAGTCGCTCTTCTTGTTTCAATTCCCCTGTTCAGAGTGCCCGGTTGGTTGGGTCTGGTCCTTCCTGTCGCCATAAGCCTGTTCCTCGCGTATCTAGGCGCAACGCTCTTATTCGCGCCGTCTCGAGACATATTCCACAGGTTCGTGCAGGATAATCGAACATTCCCGGCCGTCAATGGCGTAGCGGCTTCTGCTGCAAATGGTCATGGTGGGCCTGTGCTGCTCGATACCAGTGCTATTATAGACGGACGAATAGCCGCTATTTCAAAGACTGGGTTTCTCCAGGGAACGCTAGTGGTGCCGAGGTTCATCCTGAATGAGCTGAGGCACGTCGCAGACTCCAAGGATCCGATAAAGCGGACGCGCGGACGTCGTGGCCTGGAGATGCTTCGCGAGATCAGGGAAGAGGGCAACGTGCAAACTGAAGTCCTCGAGATGGACTATCCACAGGCCCGCGAGGTGGACGCGAAGCTGGTGGGACTGGCTAAGGAGATCGGCGCCTCCATTATGACCACCGACTTCAACCTGAATCGGGTCGCGCAGATCGACGGCATCATTGTTCTCAATGTGAACGAGCTGGCAAGCTCTCTCCGCCCGGTCGTGGTTCCAGGTGAGAGCATCCGGCTCAAGATCCTGCACGAAGGCAAGGAGCCTGGGCAGGGGATTGGATTCCTGGAAGACGGGACCATGGTCGTTGTGGACTCCGGTGTGTGCTACATCGATACCGAGCTCGACGTTACCGTGGCGCGTGTTCTTCAGACGGCTGCTGGGTGCATGATCTTCGCAAGCCCGTCATAGGGCGTGTAACGTTTGGACCAGCTCGGCCAGGATCACGCAACCGGATCGGCTCCCGCTGTTGGAGTCGCGGTTGTGGCTGGAGGGGTCAGCCGCCGGATGCAGGGCCGCGACAAGCTGTTCATTCCGATCCTCGACAGGCCCCTGCTGCTGTACTGCATGGAAGCGTTTGAGCGTTCTCCCCACATCGACTGTATCTCTGTTGCGACCGCGCCCGGAAGCGTCACTCGTGTTCGCGAGCTGGCATCCGACCACGGCATATCCAAAGTGGTCTCCGTAGTGCCTGGAGGCGTGAGGCGGCAGGACTCGGTCGCAAACGCCCTGAACTCTCTCGGAGGGGTGGACATAGTGATGATCCACGACGGCGCGCGGCCATTTGTGGACGATGCGATCATCGAAAGAGCCGTTGACGCGGCACGAGAGTCCGGCGCGGCGACTGCCGCTGTTCCGGTCAAGGACACCATCAAGGTCGCCTCACCGGACATGACCGTCGCCTCTACGCCACGGCGAGATACACTATGGGCGGCTCAGACGCCGCAGTCGTTCGATCCGGATCTGCTTCTTGAGGCACACAGGACCATCAGCGACGACGTAACCGACGACGCAGCGATGGTCGAGATGCTAGGCCGACCAGTCAAGATATTCATGGGGTCCCACCACAACATCAAGGTGACAACCCCCGAGGACATCCCGGTGGCAGAGGCCATAGCAAGGGCCAGACATGAGGCGCCGCCCGCGTGATCTCCCGGACCGGAATAGGCGTCGATGTTCATCCGCTCGTGGAGGGTAGAGATCTCGTACTCGGCGGGGTCGTAATTCCTTTCGACAGAGGCTTGGACGGGCATAGCGACGGCGATGCGCTCGTCCACGCGGTCATCGACGGATGCCTCGGAGCGGCGAACCTCGGCGATATCGGAGCACACTTCCCGTCGTCTGATCCAAAGTACCTTGGAGTCCAAAGCACTGTCCTGCTGTCGGAGACTGTGCGGATGCTTCTGAAACACAGGTGGCGGCCCGAATACGTTGATGCTACAATTGTCGCCGAACGACCCAAGCTCAGATCCTACGTGGGCGATATGCGCTCTGCGCTAGCCGAGGCTCTACAGATCGACCGAGACATGGTCAGCGTCAAGGCAACCACAACCGACCACCTCGGATTCATAGGTAGAGAAGAAGGAATCTGCTGCATCGTAGTCGTCACCATCTCGAAAGCATGAGACTCCACGACACCCTCTCGGGTCAGCTCCACGACTTCGACTCCCCCAACGGGCAGGTCCGCATGTACGTGTGCGGGATCACTCCCTACTCCTCGTCCCACATCGGACACGCCATGTCCGCCGTGTCGTTTGACGTCGTCAGACGGTATCTCGAATTCCGCGGCTTCGATGTCAAGCACGTCCAGAACTTCACCGACATAGACGACAAGATGATTGCCGCCGCCAATGAGCGCGGAATCGAGGTGTCTGATCTCGCCCAGCAGTATATCGACGAGTATATAGAAGCCATGTCCGTCCTGAACGTCGTCCGTCCCCACCATTACCCCAGGGCGACGCAGGAGATAGACAAGATCGTGGAGATCATCCAGGCGTTGATCGACAAGGGCTACGCATACGACGCCGATGGTGACGTTTACTTCCGGGTCAGGCGTGACGACGACTACGGAAAGCTCAGCCATCGGAGCATAGACGACCTGCTTAGCGGCGCTCGTGTGGAGATCGACGAGCGCAAGGAGGACGTACTGGACTTCGCGCTGTGGAAGGCCCAGAAGCCCGGTGAGCCTGCTTGGGACAGCCCGTGGGGACTCGGCAGGCCGGGCTGGCACATCGAGTGCAGCGCTATGGCTATCAGGTACCTCGGCGAGTCCATAGACATCCACGGCGGAGGTGACGAGCTGGCCTTCCCGCATCACGAGAACGAGATAGCGCAGTCCGAGTCGTTCACCGAGATAGAGCCGTTCGCCAGGTTCTGGCTCCACAACGGGATGCTCCGGCTCGACGGTGAGAAGATGAGCAAGTCCCTGGGCAAC
>JAAXHZ010000135.1 GCA_012270625.1 Dehalococcoidia bacterium
ATCAGCCGCATGGGCTCATACCATGGGACCACTGCTGGAGTACTGTGGCTCGGTGGCACTCCTGAGACGCAGCGCGACGACTTCGAGCCGGCGCGCCCCGGTATGGTGTATGCGCCACCGCCGTCTCCATACCACTCGCCAATTCCCGGTGAGACCGCGTCTGAGTGCGCAGTTAGGTGTGCCCAAGCGATAGAGGACCTGATCAAGTTCGAGGGGCCCGAGACGGTCGCCGCGGTTATTGGTGAGCCGGTGGCTATTCCGCTGGGCGCAGTCGTCCCCGGAGACGAATACTGGCCCATGCTGAGAGAGATCTGTGATCGCTACGGTGTGCTGCTAATCGCCGACGAAGTTATCAACGGGTTCGGTCGCACAGGCAGAATGTTCGCGATCGAACACTGGGGAGTCGTCCCTGACATCATGAGTGTCGCTAAAGGCATCATCAGCTCCTATCTGCCAATGGCCGCGACAATCGCGAGCGAGGAGGTCGCGGGCGTGTTTGCTGGAGAGGATGACTATCTCCGCCACGTACTGACCGCAAGCGGACATCCGGTATCCGCAGCTGCCTCTCTAAAGAACATCGAGATTATCGAAAACGAAGGTATGGTTGAGAACTCCGCGGCGGTCGGCGCCTACTGCAAGGAGCAGCTTGAGGCGATGATGGGAGACCATCCTTCGATTGGCGACGTCAGGGGTCTGGGACTGCTCATGGCGATAGAGCTCGTCAAGGACCGCGAGACGAAGGCGCCATTCGATCCCGAGGATAGGGTGGCTGACCGACTCAATGAGAGTTTCAAGAAGAACGGGCTGATCCTGCGGGCGGCTGGCCCGATCATACACATCGGTCCTCCAATCTGCATAACGAAGTCGGAGATCGACGAAATTGTCCACGCCATAGACCTCAGCCTGTGGGAGCTTGAGGGTGACCTTGGGATGGCTCAATATGCCTGATAACACTACATCCACCATGAGCAGAGGCTCAGACGCAAGACAGGCCGCGCTGGACCATCTCTGGATGCACAACCGGAGCTGGACCACCGACGCTGAGTCGGGCAGGCCGCCCATTATCATCAGTGGTAACGGAATCCACGTCACCGACGCTGAGGGACGCGAGTGGATAGACGTGAACGGCGGGTACATGTGCGTCAACCTTGGCTACGGTCGTCACGAGCTGGCCGACGCCATGCGTGACCAGATGTCCAAGCTGATCTACTTCCCTCAGGGCTCGACAACGGAGCCACTCGTCAATCTTGCCGCCAAACTGGCGGAAATCACGCCAGGCAACCTGGAGCGCTCGTGGCCGGTGACGGGAGGCTCTGAGGCGAACGAGACCGCCATCAAGATCGCGCGGTCATATCACAGGCGTCGGGGCGAGTCCGGACGGTACAAGATCATCAGTCGCGTTGGCTCCTATCACGGCGCTCTGGGCGCGACGATGTGGCTCGGCGGCGACGGAGGACGGGAAGACTACGAGCCTGCCTTCCCGGGAATGCTTTACGCGCCTCAGCCTGACTCGTACAACTCGCCAATTCCGGGTGAGACTGACGCCGAATGCGCCGCCCGGTGCGCTCAGGCTATAGAAGACCTGATCAAGTTCCACGGTCCGTCGAGTGTGGCCGCTGTGGTTGCCGAACCGGTGTCGTCATCCATGGGAGCAGCCGTTCCAGGCGACGAGTACTGGCCCATGCTGCGACAGATATGTGACCGGTACGGTGTCATACTGATCGCCGATGAGGTGATCACTGGATTCGGCCGAACCGGCTCCATGTTCGCGATGGAGCACTGGAACGTCACTCCCGACATCATGACAATGGCCAAGGGCATCACGTCCAGCTACGTCCCGCTGGCGAACGCGATCGTCACCGAAGAGGTGGCCGATGTCTTTGCCGGTTCCGATAATATCTTCAGGCAGGCGTTGACCTTCGGCGGCCATCCAGTGACCGCTGCTGTGGCCCTCAAGAACATCGAGATCATGGAGACCGAGGGCTTGGCGGACAATTCGGCCGCGGTGGGCGCACACATTCTGGAGCGTCTAAACGACCTCGCGGACGAGCATCCGATGATCGGAAACGTGCGAGGTCGCGGGCTGCTCATAGGCATCGAGTTGGTGGCCGACCGCGACACCAAGACCCGGTTCCCAAAGGACGTCCAGCTAGGCAAGCGCCTGTCGGATGCATTCGAGTCGGAAAGCCTAATCCTGAGGTGTGGAGACGAGAGAATCGGCATCGGTCCCTCGCTCTGCATCACGCACGAAGAGGCGGACGAGCTCGTAAGCAGGCTGGACAGAGCGTTCACCAAGGTGGAGCGTGCTCTGCCGAGCTAGCTAGTGAGATGCACCTTTCGCACGCTTTCGTTAGACATGTGTACTGGCTCCGAGATGCCTTCAGTCAAACATAAACGGAAGTCCCCGTCTTACCGAGGGTTTCGAAGCTCCTCGGAGGCTCAAACTCGGGCCAAACGAGCGAACAGACGTAGCAACACTCGGCCAGAGCTTGCACTCAGGAAAGAGTTGCATAGGCTTGGACTCAGGTTCAGGCTAAAGACTGATCATATGCCCGGACGCCCAGATGTTATATTTCCAGGCGCGAAGGCAGCAATCTTCTGTGATGGGGACTTTTGGCACGGGCGAAACTGGGACAAACTGCGGAAGGAGCTGGGTCGGCGTGCCAACTCTGACTACTGGATTGCCAAGATAGAGTATAATCGTAAGCGTGACGCGGAAATTTCACAGCAGTTGACCAAAGCTGGATGGCGAGTAATGCGGCTGTGGGAACGCGAGATCGTCACCGACCCTGCACAGGCGGCTCAGCGGGTCAAGCGGTTCGTGTATCCTGATGCCAGCGAGGGGAACCAAGAATCCTCGGTGGAATGAGATTCATCGACCTCTTCGCAGGACTTGGCGGGTTTCACCTAGCCTTGCGCAGGCTAGGCCACGAGTGCGTGTTCGCATCTGAGATCGACGGCGATCTGAGGCAGGTGTACTCTTGTAACTTCGGTATGCTGCCTTCTGGCGACATCCGGGCTGTAAAACTGCAGGATGTTCCCGACCACGAAATCTTGTGTGCTGGTTTCCCTTGTCAACCTTTCTCCAAAGCTGGGTACCAGAACGGGATTTGGGATCCAGTCGCTGGAACGCTGTTTCGCGACATCGTGCGTATCGTTCATGAGAAACGACCAGAGTACCTGATTCTTGAGAACGTACCAAATTTGGAGCGTCACCGTAACGGCGACACCTGGTCGACTATCCGAGACGCAATTGAAAATGAGGGATACGAACTCGACACGCATAGGTACTCACCACATCAATTTGGCATCCCGCAGATACGGGACCGCCTGTTTATCGTAGGACGACACCGCGGACTGAATGAATTCAGTTGGCCGGAGCCACCCGAATCGAAACCAGAACTGTCAATCTTCAAGGTGCTGGATGAGAATCCAGTAGATGCTCACCCTATTCCTGATCAGGTCAAACGCTGTATGTCAGTTTGGCAAGAGTTCTTGGACGAATTCCCCAGGGACGCAAAGCTCCCTTCATTTCCCATTTGGTCAATGGAGTTTGGTGCCACATATCCATATGAGGACAAGACACCATATTCATCAAGAGTGCGTGATCTTCGAAAGACCGCAGGATCACATGGACAGCGACTGATAGGCTGGTCACGTGCGCAGGTCTATAGTGGGTTGCCGAGCTATGCGCGGACAGAGGAAGAGGTTTTCCCTACGTGGAAAGTACAGTTCATCAGACAGAATCGCAAACTGTACGCAGAGCATAAGCCGTGGATTGATAAGTGGCTACCACGTGTACTGGACTTTCCTCCCAGCTTTCAGAAGTTTGAATGGAACTGCCAAGGTGAGGAGCGAGTCATTAGTAACTTTGTGCTCCAAGTGAGGGCGTCAGGGTTGCGTGTCAAGCGACCTACTACGGCTCCATCCCTTGTCGCTATGACTTCGACTCAGGTACCCATCATTGGATGGGAAGAGCGCTACATGACACCTGGTGAATGTAAGCGACTACAGAGTATGGACGAATTGGAGCATCTTCCTGAGACGCGAACCAAAGCCTATTCTGCACTTGGCAACGCCGTGAACGTAAACGTGGTTGAGATGATTGCTCGTGCGTTGATTCAGCCCACTATTACGATTCATAACCTAAGTGAGCCGACCTTCGAACGCGTAGCCGTTACTGCTTGAGGCTCAATCAGTAACTACTATCGGAGTTTATCACGCGCAGGAACGCATCCTTGAAATTTCTGAACGTGTGAGCAGGTACATTCTGGCCACGTTTCAGTATTCCCCTCTCTACTAACGCGTCTGCATATAAGTTGAAGGAGTAAAGCTCTAGCTTCGCCGGCTCCCTGCTAATCACTCGTTCTACAAAAGGGTGATTCAGATTGACGTATAGTAGCAGTTCGTCATCTGAAGGTACATCGAAGTGGGCGTGGATGTCTGACGATGGCAAATCGTCTAGCCAATATACCTTTAGGGTTGGAACACCTTCACTTCCTATTTGCACATAGGTCGGCTGATCTCCAGAGCGTTCAACTGAGCGATTAAGACGGTCTAACGCATCTTGGGGTAGGCCTTGTGCTGGTGGTGGGCCTGTTTCCACTATGGTGAGAGTCGTATCTACTTCGACTCCTTGTAGCGACCCTTTGGTGTTATCTCCAGTCACTCGACCATCGTCAGAGGTAGTTGATTTGCCAGGGTCGGACTTAATTCCACGAGCTTTCTCAACGTAATCAGATACATTCTCCTTCAGTGTGTTGATTAATCCAGTCTCTAACTCGCCGTCCCAGTCGAACGCATCTTTTGTCTGAGTAACTGGCCAGTTGTCAAGATCGAGTTCACCTACGAGCCGTTGAGATTGATACGAGTTAGGGGCAGCAAAAATCTCACGTGGCTTATAGCCATTACCAGGTCCCCCGGTGATTAGGCGATCCTGTCTGAACAGGTGCATTCCAGCTCGACTTGCTTGACCAGGCATTCTGATCCAGACTTTTCCTGTGACCTCGTACCCATCCACGTCAAACTGCACGTCTTTCTCCCAGCGAATTAAGTCGCCATCGGGTATTCGCTCCTCGAAAACTGGATCTTTCTCCCATTCGAAGGGCTCACCATTCCACCTGATCGTAATATCTCCTGAGTCGATGTCCCGTCGGTACATACTTGCTATGTTCTCACGGATACTTGAAAGAGATCGACCACGGAATGTCCTGTGAAGCTTTTCGATCTCTATTCTGGTGTAATGATCAGAGGGCTCCATACCCATCCGCTGTGAGACAACGATAGCATCAGGCTTGTCAACTTCCAATCTATGAACGTCAATCAGTGCATTGTATTCAACGACTTCTCCAAGACGTTTTGTGACTACGCGCCACTGGTCCCCAAACCAGCAGGCTGCCATCTTGAGGCCCATACCAAACTCTGACCGGCCACTCGTGATCACAGGGGGACGATTAAGCTGGATAGCTCGTTCCAACTCCTCCCAATTCATACCGTTGGCATTGTCGATTATTGCCAAGGTCTTTGTACTGGGGTCATAGGCAATGTCAATCTCGAGTGCTGGCTTCTTGCCTGTTTCTTTGCGGATATTGTCTTTGTGCTCAAAGTAGTTCTGGGTGGAATTATCGATAAACTCAGCAATCGCTGACCATGGTCGGTATGAGATTCTACGGAATGTCCCATACACACCTGAGTCAGGACGAATGTCTATGCTAAGTTGTTCCATAGCGTTCATTCAACTGCTCCTAAAAAGTCCTAATCCTCTACAACGAGCTGGACCATTCCTCGGGATGGGTCAATGATCTTGGCCCTGACAGTGGCGTGCTCAGGTACCAAGGCTAGCGGTAGAACTACACCAGGCCCGCTTTGGAATCTCCGAACGTGGACAAAGTTCTCTTCTTCATTACTGCTAGATTCGACAGGGAGACGTATCTTGTAGTATGAAGCAGGAAAGCTCCTCGGCAGCATCATAACAACACTGCTGTCGCCAAGCCGATCCCCTCGACTCAGCAAGTACGTTGTTGGAGAGATGACCTTGGTGAGATCACTAGGCATCCGTTCTGCAAGCAATGCCCACCCTCCCACGCCTCCGAAGTATGGCTCGAGTACGATGAGGTCAAAGCCCGTTTCTCTACATGTTCTCCATATCTGGTCAGTGTATTGGTCAGCGATGCAAAGGAGGCCGGGATCTCTACTAACCATACGCCTGAGAGATTCAATGTCTTCAGAAGGGAAACGATCTGTGCAGGTGTGGCACAAGTGAACTGTCATACACTCCATTCCTAAGGGTCTCGAGTTGCGGCTCGATGTGACCCCAGACCGAATGAGAAGCGAGTTCTACTTCGATCACATACCAACTCTCCAGATCATGAGAGATCATTGCAAGATCTGGCTTGGCACCGTGTCCGTGCCAATCCCTGATCAGAGGCTTCCAACTCGCTATCTTGTAACCCGGCATTAACTCGCTGGTGATTCGCAAGATCTGCTCCTCGAACTGGCTTTCCATAGTAGGAGGCCGGGGTTCAAAAACTCTCGGTGGATTCTCTACGAGGAACTTTCTCATACTGTCTCGAACCAGCGCACTTTGGCGATACCTTCGAGTTTTTCAGATTCTATGCGAAGAGTCTCCGCTTCACTTGGTAATACGTACATTGTGACAATCGTTGCGGCCTTCTTATCTGGGTGTGGACGCAACACTCTGCCGAGGCGCTGGATACGTTGCCGGATGGATGCGGTCGAGGCGCTGATTACTCCGAACTCCGCCTGTGGCACATCGAGACCCTCATCCAGGGCCCTACATGTTACGAGCACATCCACTTGACCTCTGATATAGAGTAGCAGGTTCAGGTACCGTGTCGGTGCCCCGAGTTGTGAGTGATACGGTCGGGCCCTGTGTCCACGTCGAACGAGTTCTGCGGAGATCTCGTTCGCAGATTCTATGGACTCGTGAAATACGAGACCTCTCCGACCACTGAACCGTTCAACGAGAGCGACCGCGGCGGGAATCCTCGATCTGACTCGCTGACTGTGCCTACTCCGTCTCATGAGCAAGTTTCTGAGACGAGGAGAGATTTGGTCTCCTATGTCATGGCCCCGTTTGAACTCCATTGATATCGCACGGTTATCTCTTGCAAGTTGCTTTTCCTCAGAGTCATTTGCTGGAACACGGATGTTCCAGAGCTCGAATTGGGAGATTATACCATCCGCCGAAGCATCCCGATAACCATATCTATATACAATCGGCCCAAGGCTTGGAACCACCACAGACTCAAAGAAGTCGTCATACTGGCGCTCCGGGGTTGCGGATAATCCCAAGGTGGCGATGTGACTGCCCATCAGCACCTTTCGATTGGCATTAGATGCAGCACGATGACACTCGTCAACGACCAGGAACCACTGGCCCTTGCTTGTAAGATGAGAGGCCAAGTCACGGGCACTATTGATCACGGCCACAGTGACCGGTGATTGCCTGATACGACGCACTCCCCCGCCTACGAGATCAATGTCGGCATCGTCTATTCCTAATTCATCTTGGAGTGCAGCCCGCCACTGATCCATCAGTGCGACGGTTGGTACGACCACCAGCACGCTTGCTTCGGGATGTCTCTTCCAAACGGATACCATGCACTGCATGGCGAAGAAAGTCTTTCCTGCACCGGTCACAACGCTTACCACGCCCCTGAAGTCCGAAGACCAAGCAGACAGAGCTTCACGCTGCCATTGCCTTGGCTCGTGCTGGGTATGTATGACATTTGTATCTGAACTGATTGTCAACTAAATGCTCGTGACCTCAGAACGCTTACTGGACGTTCGCCATAGATTCTATACTCAGATAGCCTACCAGATAGGCTAAACTGGGCAAATCCATTCTTTCAATAGCCCCGCCCATTTGATATACTGAAAAGTGTGCGTGTCACATAGACGACGCCATGTCTTGATTCTCCCCGCATCGCCTTGATCTTACTTGGCGATGCAACGCGCCAGAAATCGGGTGTCGGCTGTCGAACGTATCTAAAGCGAATACATAATTAGAGGTTAAGGGATGCCTGCATACGCAGTTCTAGGCGCCCAGTGGGGCGACGAGGGGAAGGGTAAGATCGTCGATGTGCTCGCACGGGACGCGAAGGTCGTCGCCCGCTTCGCCGGCGGTAATAACGCCGGCCACACGGTCGTAAACGACCAGGGCAAGTTCAGCTTTCATCTAATCCCTTGCGGAGTGTTCTGGCCCGATGCGCTCAACGTTATCGGGAACGGCGTGGTCGTCGATCCTGATGTTCTACTGGAAGAGATCGACGACCTCAAGTCGAGAGGGATCGACATCGGCCACCGGATCGTCGTAAGTGAGCGCGCCCACCTGATAATGCCGTACCACGTAGTGCTCGATGAGCTTGCGGAGAGGGCCAGGGGCAGCGCAAGGATCGGCACAACGGGGAAGGGCATCGGTCCTGCCTACGCGGACAAGGCTGCCCGTACCGGCGTTCGCGCCGCCGATCTCTTGGATATCGAGGCGCTTATACCCAGACTTGAGAACATACTCGAATACACGAACGCTGTGATCACGAAAGTCTATGGCGGTGAGGCGCTATCATTCGACGACGTGTTCGACAAGTGTCGGGACTGGAGCGTGCGGCTCGCCCAGTACATCGGTCCGGCGGAGAAGATCATCAACCAGGCTCTGGCAGCGGGGGAGAACGTGCTGCTTGAGGGTGCTCAGGGTGTCCTGCTCGATCTTGACCACGGAACATACCCGTTCGTGACGTCGTCGAATCCGACTATTGGCGGCGCATCTGTGGGCGTCGGAGTGAGTCCGACACACATAGAGGGGATTACGGGCGTCTTCAAGGCGTACACGACTCGGGTCGGAACCGGGCCGTTGCCAACCGAATTGAATGACAGCACGGGGGAGACAATCCGAGAGCTGGCGCAGGAGTTCGGCACAACTACGGGCAGGCCCCGGCGCGTGGGCTGGTTCGATGCGGTCGCGGCAAAATACAGCGCGCTCATCAACGGGTACACTTCGGCGGTACTGACTAGGCTCGACGTGCTCGACGGATTCGAGACTGTCAGGATCTGCACCCAGTACATCAACGAAGACGGCGAGATTACGGACGACTTCCCCGGCGGAGTCGCCGCGCTCGAAAAGGCGCGTCCTGTGTTCGAGGAGATGCCCGGCTGGGATCGGCCGACAGCGAGCGTCCGCCGCTACGAGGACTTGCCAATAGAGGCGCGAGACTATGTCGAGCGCATCCAGGAGCTAATCGGCTGTCCCATCGACGTTATCTCTACCGGGCCGCATCGTGACGAGACGGTGATGGTCAGACAGATGATGCACGTCTGAACGCTTTAGAGATTTGACCAAAGAGAGGGGCGGGACCATTACGGTCCCGCCCGAGTTGTCTCTTGTGCTTGGCGACTCTGGCTACGAGCCGTTAACGGGCAAGTCGATGTCGTACTGGTCCATCAGCGGGTCGAACTTGTCTGTGAAGGCGTCGTCGGCTTCCCACAGGGGCAGCCTGGGCTTGCCGATGTCGAATCCTGCCCGATTGACCGCGTACTTGATCGGGATCGGATTGGTGACCCAGAAGATCCCCTTGAACAGTGGCAGGAGGCGCCTGTGCTCAGCCGCCGCCGCTTCTATGTCGCCCTCTAGGATCCTGCCCATCATCTCCTTGATCTGGAGGCCGACGATGTGCGCAGCGACACTCACTATCCCGTACCCGCCGGTACACATGATGGAGAATGTCTCGTCATCGTTGCCGGACCATACTCTGAAGCCGTCGGGGGCGCCGTCGATGATCCGCGTAATCTGTACGGGGTCGCTCGATGCCTCTTTCACACCGACGATGTTGTCGATCTCAGCCAGCCTGAGTGTCGTGGCGTCGTCCATGTTCAGCGATGTGCGTGAGGGGACGTTGTACAGGATGCCGGGTAGGGAAGTGGCCTCTGCGATGGCTTTGAAGTGCTGGTACAAGCCTTCCATGGTCGGCTTGTTGTAGGCTGGGACAGTCAGCAGAAGACCATCAGCGCCTACCTTCTCGGCCTCCACCGATAGCTCCACAGACTTGCGGTGGTTGTTGTCGGTGGTGCCCGCTATCACTGCGGCCTCTTCACCGACTTCTTCCTTGACCTCAGCGAACAGTTGGATCTTTTCGTCGTCGCTCATCGACGGCGACTCTCCGGTCGTACCGCCGATCACCAAGCCGTCGGAGCCGGAGTCAAGCAGCGCGCGCGCCAATTTCCTCGCCTTCGTGTAGTCGATCTCCCCCTCCTCATCGAAGGGAGTCACCATTGCGGTCAGTAGCCGTCCGATCTCAGCCATTTCCAACCTCCGGAACCCGAGTCCCACATCACCTCAGCAGAAGGTCGCGCTCCATCATCTCCTCGGCTATCTGAATGGAGTTCAGAGCGGCGCCTTTTCTAAGGTTGTCGCACGATAGCCACATCGCGATACCGTTATCGAGGGCGAGATCAGCGCGTATGCGCCCTACGAACACATCGTCCTCCCCCTCAGCCTCGATTGGCATAGGATACACGTTGGACTGAGGATCGTCCACCACGCGTATGCCTGACGCTCCCTCCAGGATTTCACGCACCTCGCCGGGACTGATTGGGTCGGCGAACTCGATGTTGACCGCCTCACTGTGGCTGACTACCACCGGCACTCGCACGCAGGTCGCTGAGACCTTGATCTCTGGTGCGTGCAGGATCTTGCGCGTCTCGTTCTGCATCTTCATCTCCTCGTTTGTGTAGCCGTTGTCCCAGAACGGCTCCACGTGGGGGAGGACACTGAATGCTATGGGATGCGGATATACGTCCGGGGTAACCTCATCTCCTCTAAGCGCCGCCCGAGACTGCGTCCTGAGCTCCTCAGCAGCGGCGGCGCCAGTGCCGGTGACGGACTGGTAAGTCGATGCGACGACGCGCCTAACTGCGTTGTTCTCATGCAGGGGTTTGAGCGCCATCACCAGCGGGGTCGTGGTGCAGTTCGGGATAGAGACGATTCCACGGTGCGTGTCGAGGTCATCGCCGTTTACCTCGGGCACTACGAGGGGTACGTCCGGATCCATCCTGAAGGCAGAGCTGTCGTCTATAGCCACGGCTCCGTTCTGCGCTGCCAGCGGGGCCAAATCACGGCTTACCGCCGTCGAGGCTGCGATGAATGCGAAGTCAACCTCGCTGAGCAGCTCAGCGGTCGCCAGCTCGACCTCGATCTCTTCGTCTCTAACCTTGAGCTTCTTACCTACGGATCGCTCAGAGGCGCAGAGGCGTATCCTTGAGGCTGGAAAGTCGCGCTCCTCGATGATACGGAGGAAGACCTGGCCTACGGCGCCCGTGGCGCCCACTATCGCAATGCTACATTCGTTCAATTTTCTGTCCTCGCTGGCAAGTGTTGAGAAGATGGTAGCAATTCTGGGTTGGCGCGAGACAGTTCAAGTTTACGAGCCCACAGCCCTAGATGTTCACATCATGGAGTCGCTCAACTGGGGTAAGCCTGTCTACCCCAGCCCCATGAGGTTTTCTAGACCCACTGTCAGGCCGGTGCGATTTACGACTTCTCGGATTGCCATTGTGACCCCTGGCATGAAGCTCTCTCGGCTGATGGAGTCGTGCCTGATGGTTAGAGTCTGCCCGAGACCGCCGAATACTAGCTCATGATGGGCCACACGACCGGGCATTCGAGCGCTGTGAACGCTGATACCCTTGTAGTCGCCTCCGCGGGGGCCTTCGATCAACTCTTTCTCGGCTTGGACGTTTACAAAGCCGCCGGACTTCCCCTCGACCGCAGCGCGAGCGATTGCGAGGGCTGTGCCTGAAGGAGCGTCTATTTTGGCCTCGTGGTGCATTTCGGTGAGGTCCGCATAGTCGAAGAACCTGGATGCCTCCTTCGCAAGATGAATCATCAATACGGCGCCCATAGCGAAGTTGGGAGCAATGATGATGCCGACGCCGTGTTCGTTCGCGAGGCCATCCGCTTCCTGATAGTTGCCCTCGCTGAGCCCGGTGCTGCCAACTACGACGTTTACCCGGTGTGCGGAGGCAGTCCGTATTGCCGACATCGCCCCATCAGCGTTGGAGAAGTCCACGACGACGTCCGCCCCAGACAGCACCTGAGACAGGTCGTTCGACAATGGGACCTGTCCTGAGCCGTCCGGAAGCGTCAGATTTCCTGGATCGGCCGCAAGATCGGCGGCGCCCACCGGATACATGTCCTCGGCATGAGTAACCGCGTTAAGAACCTCCTGCCCCATCTTGCCAAGAGCGCCGTGTACTACGACATTAATAGTTGACATCTGACACCTCCCCAGCATCTTGAGATAGCAAAGACGGCCCACAGCGGGGCCGTCCTTGACGATTCATGTGTTAGCTCTAGTAGCGCTCCCTGCGCCGGCGGCCTTCGCCCCTGTCACGGTCGCGGTCGCGGCTGCCAAAGCCTCCACGGGACTGTGAGCGGTACCCCGATCTTCTTCCGTCGTCTCGGTCTCGGTCGCGGCCACGTGGCCTGCCCCTGCCTCCGTCGAAGTCCCGATCCCTGTTGCGTGGGCCACGTCCGGGTCCGTTCCTCCTTGGCCCTCTATCGCCTCTATCACCCCCGAAGCCGCCGCGTCTTTGTCCTCCACCACGTCCGGCCCGCTGTCTTCGCAGCGCAGCTTCGACCGGATCGCCGCCGTCTTCGTCGGCATCGCTCAACAGAGCCCGCCGGGATAATCTAACTCGACCGGTCTGATCGACCTCGGTAACAAGTACGGTGACCTCGTCGCCGACTCTTACCTCGTCTTCGACAGTGGGAACGCGGTAGTTGGCAAGCTCGCTGATGTGGACCATCCCGTCCTTGCCTGGCAGAAGCTCCACAAATGCGCCAAAATCTGTCGTTCGCACGACCTTGCCCGTGTAGATCTCTCCGATCTCTATCTCCTTGGTAAGATCCCGAATCATCTGCTTGGCGCGTTCGGCCGCTCCACCATCGCTCGAACCAATGATGACCGTGCCGTCGTCCTGTATATCGACGGTCGCGCCGGTCTCTTCGACAATTCCGCGGATCGTCTTGCCGCCCGGACCGATCACCGCGCCGATCTTGTCCACAGCTATCTGGATCGACTCCATCCTCGGCGCGTACTTGCTGAGCTCGCTGCGGTACGCGGGAAGCGTGCCTTCGATGTGATCGAGGATCTCCTCTCTGGCGCCTCGGGCCTGATGCAGCGCGTCATAGATCACGTCGTAGCTTATGCTCTTGACCTTCATGTCGAGCTGTATGGCTGTAATCCCGTTCGCTGTTCCGGCGACCTTGAAGTCCATGTCGCCCATATGGTCTTCTTTGCCCTGAATGTCGGTGAGGGTGACGTACTGTCCGCCTTCTCCGGTTACCAGACCTATCGAGATTCCGGCTACAGGGGTCTTTATGGGTACACCGGCGTCCATCAGCGCCAAGGTGCCTGCGCACACGGTTGCCATGGATGTCGAGCCGTTGGAGCTAAGGCACTCTCCGACTACTCGGATGGTGTAGGGGAACTCCTCTTCTGACGGGAGCACGGCTGACAGGGCCCTCTCCGCCAGAGCGCCGTGTCCTATCTCCCGGCGACCAGTGGACCGGATCGGCCTCGCCTCGCCGGTCGAGAAGGGAGGGAAGTTGTAGTGCAGCATGAACCGCTTCTCGTCTTCAGGGCTCATGTTGTCGATCTTCTGAGCGTCTCCAACCGACCCTAGCGTGCAGACTCCGAGAACCTGTGTCTCGCCCCGGGTGAACAGACCTGTGCCGTGTGTGCGCGG
>JAAXHZ010000136.1 GCA_012270625.1 Dehalococcoidia bacterium
GTTCGAGTCCCGCCAAGCGCGCCACACTCCCCTTCCCGACACTCACACCCAAATACTTGGTCTGTCATACGGGCGGTTAGCTCAGCTGGTTAGAGCGTCTGTCTTACACACAGAAGGTCACAGGTTCGAGTCCTGTATCGCCCACCACTCCACTCACTCCTCGAGAATTGCACTCATGCAATTATTTGCAAGAAGATAGCTCTGGCGCTTGCCTGAGATTTCTCTTGACTCATTCTCGCTAATCTACTATCTTGGACATCGTATGTAATCACTCGGTGTCCCATGAGCTGCGAAGACCAGACAGTCCAGACCCTTAAGGAGTCGGGGCATAGGCCCACTCCTCAGCGTCTGATGATACTCTCTGCCCTGCGCCACGCGACAGGTCACATCACTGCTTCCCAAGTTCTGGAGCAGGTCAAGGAGTCCTACTCCTACATAGACCTCTCGACCGTGTACCGCACCCTAGACATGCTCAAGCAGATGCGCCTGGTGTCCGAGACCCATATGGGCGGCGACCAGCACTCATACGAGTGGATCGACGAGGTCAGGCACCATCACCTGATATGCCAGGACTGCGATCGGGTAGTCCTCCTCGACGACGTCATGCTCGAGTCGCTGGGCGCCAACATTCTGGAAACTTACGGCTTCGAGGTTGACATCGACCATCTCGCTATCTTTGGAGCCTGCCACGACTGTCGCATCCGGACGGTGTAAGCAGACTCCTCGAACGACACGATCACGATAAGGAATGGAAATGCTACTGAGTTCTGGTATTAGTGCGCTGAAGTGGGACATCCCACTTCCACTTCACGCCCCTGACGGATTCTTCAGCCTGCCCCTCGCTATCGCGGGGTACGCGGTGGCGGCGCTGGTCATCGCACTCGCCGTCCGCCGCACCCACGGCGAGCTCAACGAGCGGATGGTGCCGATGATGGGTGTCATGGCTGCGTTCATATTCGCCGCCCAGATGATTAACTTCCCGGTTGCGGGCGGCACGTCCGGCCACCTGATAGGCGGCGCTCTCGCCGCGATTATCCTAGGCCCCTGGGCTGCCATCCTGGTCATGACCGCGGTCGTCGGACTCCAGGCGCTGCTGTTTCAGGACGGCGGCCTGGTGGTTTTAGGAATCAACCTCATCAACATGTCCATCGTCAGTGTTCTCGCGGGTTACGGAGCATACCGTCTCGCAATAAAGATCGGCTCATCAGCACGCCCCACGCTTTTCATCGGCGGATTCGCCAGCGCCTGGGTCTCGGTGATGATGGCGGCTGTCTTTACCGCGTTCGCGCTAGCGCTTTCAGGTACGTCGCCGTTGTCGCTCGCGCTCCCAGCTCTGGCCATCGTGCACGCTCTGATCGGGATAGGAGAGGGCCTGATAACCGTCTTCGCGCTCTCATTCATAAGAGCGGCCCGCCCGGAGCTGCTCCAGGTACGGCCCCAGTCTCAAGCTCAGCTTGCTGAAGGAGTATGACGTGAAAGTCACCTGGTGGATCGCCGGCTACTTCATCGCGCTCGCCGTTACGCTTCTCGCCCCCTTCGCGTCGGCGTCTCCTGACGGCCTCGAGCGCGTCGCCGAAGACAAGGGGTTCATAGATGCCGCGAAAGATGCGCCTTACGCTGTGATCGCCGACTACGTCGTCCCAGGAGTCGAGAACGAAGCAGTCGCCACGATTCTCGCGGGCGCCATAGGCGTGACCATAGTCTATCTGCTGCTGGCAGGCGGAACATACCTGGCATATCGGGCCGCCGCCAACCGGAAAGTCTGAGTCGAGCGATTTCCACCACTTCCGCACTTCTGGACCGATACTTCGAAGGTGATGGCTTTCTTCATCGCGCCGACCCGCGTGTCAAGCTCGTAATCACGCTCGCGTTCATCTTCGCCACCACTTCGATACCTCCGGGCAAGTGGCCCGCATTCGGTGCGATGCTTCTGATCGTCTGGACCGTGTCCGCCTTCTCCGGAGTTGGCTTGACCCGCGTGTTTCTCCGATCCCTCATTGCCCTGCCCTTCATACTGATTGCCCTTCCGACCATATTTACCAAGCCAGGTGTTGCACTGTACGAACTGTATCTGGGGCTGTTCGCCCTGACCGCAACGGTCGAAGGTGTCGAGTTCTTCGCGAGCGTGCTGATAAAGTCTTGGGCCTCGGTCACTGCGGCAGTGTTACTTACATCGACAACGCCTCCGCTCGGACTGCTATCCGCGCTCAGATCCCTGAAGCTGCCAGCGATCCTGGTATCCGTGGTGATGCTGATGTACAGGTATCTGTTCGTGCTCGTCGACGAGGCTCAACGGATGCTTCGCGCGAGGTCAGCGCGAAGCGCCACAATTGGGGCCGGAGCGGGAGGCTCCGTTGTGTGGCGGGCCAAGAGTGCAGGAGGAATGGCCGGGTCGCTCTTCATACGAACCCTCGACCGCAGCGAGCGCATATACATGGCAATGATCGCCAGAGGCTACGACGGTGGAATCAGGCAGCAGATCGTCACCCCACTTGGACGGCTGGCGCTCGTCCAGATAGCTCTGCCGCTTGCACTGTTCATGGCTGTCGCTGTTGCCGCGCGGGTAACACTGTGAATACTGTCGCTGCCCCCAAAGTCGTCGCCGCGCTCGAAATCAGCAAGCTCAGTTTCGCATACCCGGACGGCTGGCAGGCTCTCAGAGACGTGAGCTTCAGCCTCCAACCCGGCGAGAAGGTCGCGATCCTGGGCCCCAACGGCGCTGGCAAGTCAACATTGCTTCTTCACCTCAACGGCTTGCTTCATGGACGCGGCGACGTGAGCGTCATGGGGCACCGTGTAGCCGAAAATGACAAGAAGACCCTCGCGCGCGTCCGAGCTATGGTTGGCCTGGTGTTCCAGGACCCGGATGACCAGCTCTTCTCTTCCACTGTTTACGAGGATGTCGCTTTCGGCCCGCTGTACATGGGGCTGCCACAGCATGAGATCGATGACCGGGTTCAAGATGCTCTGACCCAGGTCGGACTCGACGGCTACGGTGACAGGATGCCGTTTCACCTCAGCGGAGGGGAGAAAAAGCGCGCGGCGATCGCGACAGTGCTTTCGATGAGGCCTCAGGTGCTCGTGCTTGACGAACCGTCCGCTGGCCTGGACCCTAGGGCGCGCCGTGGGCTAATCGCCCTGCTCGATCGGCTGGACCAGACCATCCTCATCACCACTCACGATATGCACATGGTCAGAGAGATAGTCCCCAGATCCATAGTCATGGACCGAGGCGCCATAGTAGCCGACGCGCCTACGCATGATATCCTCGCGAATCAGGACCTCCTGGAAGCGCACGGTCTGGAACTGCCCTGAATCCGCCTGAGCGACGACACAGTCCGCGCGCTACCATGGTTGAAAAACGAAGCGAGGGATCAACCTTGCGGCCGATCCCCCACCACGCTTCGCATATTGCCTGGCTATCTACCCGTCGTTACGCGACTCGATCTCCTCAGCTTGTGTGACCAACGCAGCCAGCTCCGCGACATCTGTGTCCTCAGGTATCAGCCTCAGAACCCTGCCTGCCTCTGCCTCGACTGCTTCCAGGCTTCCTTCGCGTGCCCAGTAGCTCTCGCGCAGTATCTCCGCGTACTCAGCTACGATCGCGGAGAGCTGGAAGCTCGGCGATGCCGCCTCGAAGTCATTGACGAGGTCGCTGCTCATAAACTCGCGTTCGACCTCGACGACCTCTCCGCTGTCCGGGTCTTCGTATCGCAGGTGGACTGTGGCCAGGGCGCCGTCCGGGTCCGTGTGCAGCTTTATCTCGTATAACGCTGTCACGCTGTGCCCCGCGCCCACTTCGCCCGCATCCACCGTGTCATCACGAAAGTCCTCGTCTTTCACGTCGCGGTTTTCGTATCCTAGCAGTCGGTAGCTGCTGACCACCTCGGGGTCGAAGTCCACCTGCACCTTGGTGTCCTTGGCGATGTTCTGAAGTGTCCCAACAAGATTATCGACGAACACGCGCCTCGCCTCGGTCAGCGAGTCAACGTAGTGATACGTACCGTCACCGTCGTTGGCTAGCTGTTCCATGAGTATGTCGTTGTAGTTACCCATCCCGAATCCGATTGTGGTGAGCGTTACGCCCTCGTCAACGTGCTCCCTGATCTGTTTGAGAATCGAGTCGGCTCCGGTCCGTCCGACGTTTCCAACGCCGTCCGACAGCAGCAGAACACGGGTTACGCGCTCAGGACGCACCTGTTCAGCAGCCATTCCGTAAGCGATCTTCAGCCCGTCCTCTACGTAAGTCGAGCCACC
>JAAXHZ010000137.1 GCA_012270625.1 Dehalococcoidia bacterium
ACTGCTGCACGACGTGGTCGAGGACAGTCCAGATGTCCTGATAGAGGACATCCAGAGCAGGTTCGGCAACGACGTGGCGCGTCTAGTCGATGGCGTGACCAAGTTCACGGAGGCGGAACTTGTGGCCGCCGGCACTGCCATCACGCCGCAGACAGCGCACGCGCAGGCCGAAACGATCCGCAAGATGCTGATGGCTATGGCTGAGGACATCAGGGTGGTGCTCATCAAGCTGGCAGACAGGCTTCACAACATGCGCACGATCCAGCACTTGTCCTATGCCAAGAGGCTGGAGAAGGCCCAGGAGACGCTGGACATATATGCGCCGCTCGCCCACCGTCTGGGAATCTGGGAGATCAAGTGGCAACTGGAGGACATGTCGTTCCAGCAGCTGAACCCAATCGAGTACAGAGACATCTCCCAGCGACTCAACTCAAAGCGAGACGAACGAGAGACCTATATCCAAGGCGCGAAGGATATCCTGCAGGCAGAGCTTGCGAGGGCGTCTATCAGAGCCGAGGTGTTCGGGAGGCCGAAGCACCTGTATTCGATCCACAACAAGATCGCGAAATACGCTCGGCAGAACAAGACCGTGGACGACATCAACGACCTGTTCGCGCTGCGCGTACTCGTGGATACTGTGGCGGACTGTTACGCGACACTGGGGATTATTCACACGAGATGGCATCCTGTGCCGGGTGAGTTCGACGACTATATCGCCAATCCAAAGGACAACCTGTACCAGTCGATCCATACGACGGTGATAGCAGAAGACGGCCATCCGGTAGAGATACAGGTGCGTACGCACGAGATGCACCAGCTAGCCGAGTACGGTGTCGCAGCACACTGGCTCTACAAGGAGGGCACAGGCGGCGGCGATCCGTTCGAGCAGAAGATGGTGTGGCTGAGGCAGATCATGGAGTGGCAGCGTGACGTAGCCGAAGCTGAGGACTTCGTAGAGTCGCTCAAGACCGACATCTTCCAGAACCAGGTGTTCGTCTATACGCCTCTAGGTGAACTCAAGGAGCTGCCCACGGGTTCCACGCCGCTGGACTTCGCGTTCAGGGTCCACTCGGACCTGATCTTCAGGTGCATCGGCGCCAAGGTGAACCAGAAGCTGGTGCCGCTGACATATCAGCTCAGGAACGGCGACACGTGCCAGATACTAACGTCCAAGACCGTTCGCGGGCCGAGCCTGGACTGGCTGAACGAGGACCTGGGGTACATCAAGACGACCTCCGCGCGCGCAAGGGTACGCCAGTGGTTCAAGAGGCAGGAGCGGTCAGTAAACATCCAGCGGGGTCGGGACCTGTACAACCGGCACATCCGCAGACTGACGACCGCTCCAGACGACCAAGTCGCGGCCATGATGGGAATCGCCAGGGTGGACGACTTTCTGGCGGCCCTGGGTGACAGCTCGATATCCGTGGGCCAAGTGGTCAACAAGCTGAGCTCGAGAGAGAAGGGGCCGGCTGAAGAGGAAGTCCACCGCCAGCAGGAGCTTGGACTTCCCATCAGTCCAAGTACGGGCATCGAGGTGCTGGGCGTGGGGGATCTGCTGACGTCGATGGCGCGCTGCTGCAACCCGATCAATGGTGACGAGATCATAGGCTACATCACTCGATTCAGGGGAGTGACCGTCCACAGGCGGAGCTGTCCCAACATACTGCACGAGGACGAGCCGCAGCGTCTGGTGCCGGTGTCTTGGGGTAAGACCGAGGTCAAGTATCCAGTGAGAATTCAGGTCAGAGCGCAGGACCGTGTCGGTCTGCTGCGGGACGTGACATTCGTGGTGTCGAGTGAGAACGTCAACATAACCTCGTGCGTTTCGGACGAGTACGATGACGTATCGATCATCACTCTCACGCTGCACGTGAGCGGAATCGATCAGCTCAGCAGGCTGTTCTTCAAGCTAGAGGCGATCAGGGGTGTGATGACGGTTACCCGGAGCAATATGTGAGGGAAACTGCGCCGGCAGTCGATGGTTCAGATACCGGCATCTCTCTGGTAGCTAGATACGAGATGAATTCTCTTGGAGGTGAAGTCGGCGTGTTTCCTGCCTTCGCGGATTGCGAAGGTAATGATCGCGGCGCCTGTCAACGTCATCCCCACCGTGATGGGGGCGGAAGTGATCGTACTGTATGCTCCGATAAGAGTTAAGAAGCCCCCAGCTCCGGTGATGAGCAGACCTAAAGCAGTGAACCTCGCATCAGCAGATGTGATGAGCAGTGACAGTCCGAGAACTACCACTGGCACCCCTGCCAGAGTCATTAGAATGTACTTCATTGCAATGGATGCCGTAACGTAACCACCTAACAGGACCAGTACGATTCCAATCCCGATCATCGAAACAGGTGCGCTTAAGACCTCCGTTGCGCGCATGACCACGAATGCCAGCGCCCAAGCTGCATCCCCGAGCACGGAAGCGAAGGTGGGACGAGACGGTTCTCGTGGTCGATCTGAGCGTGACTCGTAGTAGCCTGTGGCAGTGTGTCCCGTGTGGGTCGCGGTACGATGCGACCTAGCTCTGCCCGTCCCGCGTGACGACCCGCGCGTGTCGGTGTGTTCCGAGGAGGTTGTGGTACGTTGCGACCTAGCTC
>JAAXHZ010000138.1 GCA_012270625.1 Dehalococcoidia bacterium
CGGCGAGCCACTTCGTGGGTTCCCGCTTTCGCGGGAATGACGAGTAGTGACAGACTTCCTTAGTTGCAACAACCGAAAGACCTTAGTTGCAACAACCGAAAGACCTTGTTTTCTCGCGGTTGGTTCGTGTCTGCCGTTGACGTAGAATAGGGCCAACCACACTGACTTCAGGAGATCAGCACCATGAGTTCAAATGGCAGGGTTGCGGTAGTTACGGGCGCGGGCACGGGCATAGGCAAGGCGTCGGCATTGGCGCTGCTGGCGGACGGCTATTCGGTTGCGCTGGCAGGTCGCCGCGTCGCGCCTCTGGAGGAGACGGTCGCGGAGGCGGGTGAAGACGGCTCCAGAACGATCGTCGTATCTACGGATGTCGGAGAGCCGGAGTCTGTAAAGAACCTGTTTTCACAAACCAAAGAGGCATTCGGCAGGCTGGACGTGCTGTTCAACAATGCCGGAACCGGCGCGCCGGCGGTGCTGCTGGAGGACCTCACCTACGACCAGTGGATGACCGTCGTGAATGCCAACCTGACCGGCACGTTCCTCTGCACCCAGGAGGCGTTCCACATAATGAAGAACCAGGACCCGATGGGCGGGCGGATCATCAACAACGGTTCGCTGTCGGCCTACGTTCCGAGACCTAATTCGATCCCGTACACTGCCACCAAACACGCCGTGACCGGAATGACACGCGCTACGTCCCTGGATGGCCGGAAGTACAACATCGCGTGCAGCCAGGTGGACGTCGGAAACGCTGAGACCCCCATGACGCAGCGCATGCACTCGGGCGTTCCGCAGGCTCACGGCGAGGTGATGGTCGAGCCCACGATGGACGTGCAGCATGTCGCTGACGCGATCGTGTATATCTCCAACCTGCCTCTGGACGCCAATGTCCAGTTCATGAGCGTCATGGCGACCAAGATGCCGTTCATAGGAAGAGGTTAGATCGCGCTGCATCTTCCAGAATGTGAAAGCTCCCTGGGATGAGCGCTGACAGGCGGTCGCCTTCTGCTGAGCCGCGGTCGAGCGCCGGTGAACGACCTCGGTTTTTCTATGGCTGGCTGATCGTCTTCGTCATGGGCGCGTCCGGCGCTGTCAGCATGGCGATGGGGTCGCTCAACTTCGGCCTGTTCATCAAGCCGATGGGAGATGACCTGGGCATCGGGCGCGCCGCGTTCGGCTGGGCGCAAACGGCGCGGCAGGGGGCGGGCGCGCTGTCCAGTCCGATCGTCGGTCCACTTCTGGACCGATTCGGTTCGCGCATCATGCTTCCGTTCGCGGCTCTGGCCACCGGGGTCGCGATGGTGGGTCTCGCCAACATGCAGCAGGCTTGGCACCTCATCGCGCTGTTCTCGGTGATCGGATTCGTGGGTATGAGCGGGCCGGGGGCGCTGATAACGTCCGTCCCGGTGCTCAAGTGGTTCGTTCGAGACAGAGGACGCGCTATAGCGTTCACGTCGCTCGGGATTCCGGTGGGAGCCGTCCTGTTCGTGCCGTTGACGCAGATACTCATAGATGCGGTCGGATGGCGGATGGCATGGGTCGTTCTCGCCATTATCGGAGTATCGGTCATCGTGCCGTTGGCCGCGATCTTCGTGCGTCGCCAGCCCGAGGACATGGGTCTTGCGCCCGATGGGGGGACTTCCACAGACGATGGCACAACCGAAAGAGAAGCCGGAGTATCTCTAGAAGAGCGCTTAGCATCCGAGGAGTCCTGGACGGTCCACGACGCGGTCCGTTCTTCGACGCTGTGGCGTCTGGTGATAGTGTTCAGCGCCGTGCAGCTCGCGAGCGGCACGGTCGCGCTTCACAGAATCGCGGCGTTTATGGACCGAGGGCTGGACCCCACGCTGATCTCATTCGCCACGGCATTCGACGCGGTCTGCGCGGGAGTCTCGACGTTCGTGTTCGGGATGCTGGTGAGGCGGATCCCGGCCAGGTTTCTCGGCGGCCTCGGCTTCATGATGCTGGCGAGCGCGAGCGTGATGACTATCTGGGCAAACAATCTGCCCATCATGTTCATCTCTATGGCGATATTCGGACTGGGCATCGGCGGGATGATGTTTCTTCAGAACTTCATCTGGGCCGACTACTTCGGGCGTGAGAACGTCGGCAGCATCCGGGGACTCGTCAGCCCTATCAACCTGGTTGTGGGAGGGCTCGGCGCGCCGGCCGCAGGCTACGTTCGAGACATCACCGGGTCATATGACCCCGCATGGTGGGCAGGGGTGGCCCTGATGACCTTCGGCGCGCTGCTGACGGTGTTGACGCCGCCGCCCCGAAGGGCCCGAGGGGATAGATAGGGGCGGCTAGATAAGCGCCGCCCCGCATACTCACGATGCGCTACGCGAGATTGCTCCCGAAGAAGTCGAGCACCTTCGCCAACGAGTCCATGGTCTGCTCAGGCCGATAGATCGCGCGATCGTGGTACCAGAAGCCATGTCCCGCGCCGTCGTAGCGGTGGAACTCGTAGTCCTTGCCATTGGCCTTCAGAGCCTCTTCGTGCTGGTCCACCTCTTCGGGAGAGGGAGCCGCATCGTCGTTGCCGAAGATTCCGAGAAGCGGGATCGACAGGCCGGGTGTCAAATCGATGGGCGCGACCGGCTGCTGAGGAGTCAGCGTGTCCGGCGCCATGACTACTCGGCCTCCCCATAGATCGACCACAGCGTCGAAAGAGTCCGAGCGGCAGGCTACCATAACGGAGTGGCGTCCGCCTGAGCAGCTTCCAATGATCCCTACCTTGCCGTTGGTGTACGGCAGGGAATTCAGGAACGCCGCCGCGCCTTCGGCGTCAGCAAGCACGCTGTCGTCCGACACGCCCCCCTGCGCGCGGGCAGCCGATGCGATGTCGTCTGGCGTACCCTGTCCGAAACGCGCGAACAGGTCAGGACAGCATACGACGTAACCCTGGTGGGCGAACCGGCGGGCGATCTCTCGGTAGAGCTCGTCCCAGCCTGGAAGGTGGTGGATCAGCACAATCGACGGATACGGGCCTGAGCCGAGAGGCCGAGCGAAGTACGCGTTGGTCCGGTCGCCGTTGTAGCCGCTAATCGTGATCGTCTCGGCGATCATGCCTTCGTAATCGCCGGTGTTGAACTGGTTCCACATGCTGATAACCTCCATAATGGGATGCTGTGTATGCCTGATGGCTTGGCTGGGGTGTGCCTAGACCGTACCTGGTAATAGCGGCTTTTGGCACTCAGCGCGAGATTATCAGTGTCTTCTGTGACAGTCAAATCACGCTGAAGGCGGATCAGGCACGAACCACGCATCGTCATCCTGTAGGAGCGCGCGCGTGCGATTGATCTCGCCTGCATGGTACAGGTCGTGCTCCAGCATGGTCACGATGATGTGATAGGTGGGGACAAGACCTCCCCAGTGGGCCTTGCGTGGGACTTCGAGCTCACTGTCGTCGGTCAGGTCGCGAATGCAGCCGACCAGATATTCGTGCGCTTCATGAAGCCACTCGATCGCGGCGCCGACCGCTGCCAGCCGCTCAGGCGCGGGTGTCGCGGGATCGTCAGCGTAGTCGAGGTCGCCGTCCATGAAGCCGTGGTTGGCGTACATGTACTTGAACAGGCCGACGTGCAGGGTTATCTCACGGATCGACCGCTCTCCGCCATCAGGCACCTTCGTCCATGACCCGGCTTCGACCGTGGCGAGGTTGTCCAGCAGAGCGTGTTCATTCCCTGAGAAAGCCCGGTCCATGAGCCGGAGCATCAACTCTATCTTGGGTCTTGCCATGTCAGACAGGTCAAGATGTTGTCACGCAATGCGACGGTACTGCCACGTTAGACAGTACGGAGTCCGACACACTCCACCGTCGCAAGCAACGACAGGAGGCGGATAGCGCACAGCAGTACGGGACTAGATTGGCGCTCTGTCGGCGGCGTACCGACCCGGTCAAGCGTAATGCCGGAGCGTCGGGAATCGTGCAAACCGTTGACCCTTAGCTTGCCCTGCCAATTCTGAACACGGTGGCTGTGCACACCGCGCACTTGCCCCGGGTTGCGGGGCGACCATTCTTGAGGGTTACCTGCTCGGCGTCATGGATGTCTGTGTGGGCACGGCACTTGAGGCAGTAGGCTTGCATGGAAGAGTCCTTCCGTAGGGATTAAGCTGGACTCGGGGGGATGGGTTTTCTCCACCCGGCCCGTTCTGATCAGCCACGTTGCGGTAAACTAAGCTGGATCGCTCCAAGGCCCTCACACATTCCTAACGTGCAAGGTATCCAAGGTTCAAATTGAGTCCATTATAAGATTAGTATAAGAAACTCAACAACCGCTTTTCGGGTCAAAATCTGATGAAATCTGGCGCGCTTCTGCCTAGAAAGTCGGAATCTACGATGCGTGGATCTCAAGCCGCGCGAAGCGCCGGCGACCGACTCGCAACACTCCGCTGGAGAGCGTCGAAGCGGGAACGTTCTGTGCAATCCGGCTATCGTCGAGCCTCACTGCGCCCTGATCGATCAGCCTACGCGCCTCGCCGGAGCTTCCGGCGAATCCGGCTTCTACGATCAGATCGCTCAATCGCCGCGCGCTCATGTCCGATGCTGAGACAACCAGCGAGGGGATGTCGTCAGGCGTTTCTCCTGACTGCACTGTCCGCTCGAAGAACTCCTGCGCACTCTGGGCCGCGTCTGCGCCGTGGAACTGCGTGACGAGATCGCGCGCCAGCCGTTTCTTGATATTCATGGGATTGGTCGAACCGGACTCGACAGCCTGGCTGATCTCGTCGAGTTCGCTGTCGGGCACGTCGGTCAGGTATTCGTAAAACAGCGGGAGCAGGTTGTCCGACAGAGACATCGTCTTGCCGAATATCTCACTCGGCGGCTCGTCGATGCCGATGTAGTTGCCGAGGCTCTTACTCATCTTCTGGACCCCATCGGTGCCGGGAAGCATGGGCATGAGAAAGCACTGCTGTGGCCGCTGCCCCTCCATCTCCTGGAGGTCTCGTCCCACCAGCAGGTTGAACATCTGGTCGGTGCCGCCAAATTCGACGTCTGACTGGATCGCGACAGAGTCGTAAGCCTGAAGCAGCGGGTATAGCAGCTCGGTAATCGCGATCGGCTGGTTCGCCCGGAATCGCTGCGCAAAGTCATCGCGCTGCAGGAACTGCGCCACGGTGAACTTGCTGGTGAGCCTGATGACGTCCGCCAAGCTGAATGGCCCGAACCAGTCGCTCTGCCATCTGACTTCGGCGCGGTCGCGATCGACGATCTTGAAGAACTGCGCCAGATAGGTCTCGGCGTTCTGTACGACCTGCTCATGGGTCAGCATTGGCCTGGTCGCTGATCTTCCCGACGGGTCGCCGATCTGCGCGGTCCAGTCGCCCACGATTATCACGACTGTGTGGCCGAGATCCTGGAGCTGCCGCAGCTTTCGCAGGCCGACCGCGTGTCCGAGGTGAATGTCAGGAGCGCTGGGATCGAAGCCCATCTTGAGTCGCAGTGGACGGCCTTCGTCCAGTCGCTCGACGAATTCGTCTTCTGGAATTATGCGGGCAACTCCCCGCCTCAGAACTCTGTTCCTCTGTTCCTCGGTAAGTGTGTGCTGTGCCATAGTGGAATATGCCTTATCAGTGGGATACGCTCAGATTCGCCAACCCTGATCCCGTACGAGTTCGACGAGGTTGATACACCTCACTCCTAATTCCTCACATACGTCAGGGATATTCGGGCATTGGAGGCTATTGGTTTTCTCCTCGTAGGTAACTACGATCAGGTCGTTTATCTGTGCCAAGCCAATTACGAAGGGGTCTGCTCCCGATCGGTTTGAACGATTGTCAAGCAGCCTCGGAAATTCTCCGAGTATATCAGTGACGCTGTATTGGATGAATTCGTCAATAGGAACGAACATTTCGCTATGCTCGATCGCCCATTCGTGTATCTCGTCATCCTTCTTCTCCAGTTCCCAGAGTACCGCTTCTGTTGCAACGGCAGAACCGCTGGCAATTAGAGATTCTATGTTTGTCCACAGAGAAGGGAACAGTTCTGGAGGATAGTAGCGGCGCCATCCATTCACGATAGTACTAGTGTCGAAACTGTACTCCACAGGGAATTCAGATTCTCTATCGCCTGGTTGAGGAGATCGTGGCCTCCAACTTACTGAGATGCCCCAGCTTCATGTCGAGATGATCGGATACGGTGCTTGCAGTAATGTTATCTCGATAGAAGTTCTGCAGCACCAGACTGACAAACGCATGTCCTAATGAGCTCAGGGCCTTAATATGTGGAAGAGGCCCACCTCCCGATACGGACGGTGGCAATGATTCTTCGTGTTCTGACAGGTACTGCTCTCTCTTGAGCCTATAGAAGTTGTCGTCGGCCAGACTCGCGAATACCAGCCTGCGTACAAAGGTCTCTCGGCTGACTCCGAATCTCCTTGAGAGGGTATCTATCTCCCTATCCGACCAGACCTCATGTTCGGTGTGCATACGCACTGTCCGTTCATCATGAATTGCTGTAAGCGGAACCAAGCAAGCGCCGGCGACTCTGTTGCAGAAGGGCTCTACCATCTCAGCCCCGGCGAGCAGCGATTGGGGTTCAGACAGATCACAGATCCCAGTTGTGCGAATCAGGATGTGGGCTAGCTCGTGAAACATCGTAAAGATCCGACGATTATATGAATCTTTAACATTGACGGCGATGACTGGCATTGGCCCGCCGTTCAGAGAGTATCCACTGACCTCACTAGCTTTAACGTCATATATCTGAAACACTAGAATCCCGGCGCTCTCGAACGCCGCCCGCCAGTTGTTGAAAGATTCTCGCCCATAAGACCACACGCGCTGATCCTTTAGGGACACGCCTAAGTGATCCCTGATTCTTTCTCCTAGCTGTTCGGGGTCATCATTGAGTGTCGCAGACATAGTTAGAGTACTAGATTCATAATCGATGAGCCGCGCAAGCTCATGTGCGATCTGTCTCCTCTCCTGTGCCTTTCGGATGGATAGAGTTAACTCTGGCGACATTGTGCCAAGTCGATGCCCTTGAGGCCTGCGAAAGTCCTTCATCGCCTGGAAGCCTCGCGGCGGTTGCGACAGATAGAACACCGCTACCGGTCGCTTGTAAATGTCGGCCAACTTTCGCAGCTGCTTTATAGTTGGTCGGGATTCACCAGTCTCCCATAGGGACAGACGTTCAGGGTTTACCCCCACTTTCCTAGCTACTATTTCAAGATCATAGCCTGAATTGCGTCGGGCCCATGACAGTATCTCAGGTTTGACAATAGCTGGGACACTCCTCGGCATGGCTTTCCCCAGTGGGCATTTAATTGAAAGTCGTGATTTCTTTATGAGATTCTAGCTCAGCGCCGCCCTTGTGTCTTGTACGTCTTTTTCTATCTGCTCCAGCAGCGCCTCGATCGTGTCATACTTCTCTTCCCCGCGCAGGCGCTGTACGAACTCCAGGCGAAGCGTCTGGCCGTAGAGGTCTTCTGAGAAGTCCAGCAGGAATGCCTCGATGGTACGGTTTTCACCGTCGTCGAAGGTTGGCCTGAGTCCGATGCTGGTCGCAGCCATGTACGAGCCGGACTCAACGTGCGCCCATGTCGCGTATATGCCGTCGGATGGGATTATGAGATCCGAGTCCACCTCGAGGTTCGCGGTCGGGAATCCCAACTCGCGTCCGCGTTTCTGTCCTTGAGCTACGATCCCTTGAATCGAGAAGTTGCGGCCGAGCAGATGCGCCGCGCCCGAGACCTCTCCGGAGACGATACGTTTCCTGATCGCGGTGCTCTTTACGATGCCGGACGGGTCCGTGACCAGATCGACCGACTTAAACTCGAAACCGATGTCCGAGGCTAACCCAGGCAGCGTCTCCACGCTTCCATCCCTGCCTCGTCCCATTGCGAAGTCCGGCCCGACCACCAGCTTTCGCATTCGAAGGTCACGTACCAGGATCCGCAGAAACTCTCGAGAGGAAAGCTGCGCGAGCTCAGGATCGAATGCGACGGCAGCTACGAAGTCGACTCCCAGATCCTTGAGAAGACGGGTCCTCTCGGCTACGTCAGTTAGAAACTGCACGCGCGTGCCGGGTCTGAGGACGGTGACGGGGTGGTTTTTGAAGGTGACGACGCCGGCCAGCAGTCCGGAAGCTCGCGCCTCCTCTACCAGCGCGCCAATTAGGTGTCGATGTCCTCGATGCACCCCGTCGAACACGCCTATGGTCAGGGCCGAGTCGCGCGTGAGAGAGAGGTGGTCGAGGTCTTCTTCTAGGCTCATTGTGGCTCTGTCACCCTCGAAGCAGATCGATTACTAGGATGCGGCATTTTAGGGCTGAATGGCAATATCGAATGGCGCGAGTTTCAGCAGGCAGCGGTGTCAGAAGCCCGCGTCTCGAAGATGACGCCTTAAGGTGAGACTCGCGGGCAGTATGGCAGCGGTTGCGACGCCCATCACGATCATAGTCGTGTTCAGGCTGAATATGTCAGCCACCAGGCCGTATGCCAGCGGCGCAGCCACTGTGCCGATCTCGTTGGTGGTGTAGAAGAAGCCGTAGAACCGCGCTCGACGGCGCGGCGGCACCAGGTTGGCGACGGTAGCGTACAGCACCGAGGACGTGCCGTTGAGACCTATGCCGATGAGCACCATCAGCGGGGCCATCAGCAGTGCAGGCGTCACCAGTGACGTGACCAGAAACAGCGCGGTCAGTCCCTTGGTCGCCCATATCAGACTGATGGTGTCCATACGGTCGCCGAGCCAGCCGCACACGAATTTGCCGATAGCGCCGCCGCCGAACAGCAGGAAGAGCATCGCGCTGATCTGGCCCGGCCCCATGTCTTTCGCGTCCAGCACGAACGGCAGAAAGACCAGCGCGGAGGTCCGCACAGCCGAGTCGAGCACACCGACTCCGCTCAACGTGACGAAGCCGCCGATGCGAGCCTTCGAGTCATCGGCTGAACCGGTTTCTAGGGTCTCTGACGCGCGCGCGTCCGGCCTGCCGATGTCCACAGCGCGGCGCGTGAACATGGATGCGATCATGAAAACCAGACCGGATATTCCGACGATCAAGAATGTCTCTCGCCACCCAAACCTCACCGCGCACAGTCCGGCCACCAGCGGCGCGAGCATCTTGCCGAGATCGCCAGCGAAGTTGACGGTGCCTACGGCTGTGGCCCGGCCGCGGTCGTCGTAGGCGCGAGACACCATGCTGGATGCGAGCGGGTGCTGAGTGCCGCCTCCAAGCCCCCCGACACCAGACGTAATTACGAGAACCAGAAAGACCTGGGAGAGCGCCATAGCGATCAAGCCCCCCGACACCCATATGTTGCCCAGGACCAGCATCCAGAACTCACCAGCCGATTCCGCCAGCAGGCCTGCCGGCACCTGAAGAATGGCGGACGCTCCGCTGAAGACAGATCGCAACATGCCCACCTGCGTAAACGACAGACCCATGTCTTCCCTGATGAACGGCAGCAG
>JAAXHZ010000139.1 GCA_012270625.1 Dehalococcoidia bacterium
CGCTGGCGCCTGGACGGACACAACCGCGCCAACATGAACCTCCGGCGCATCAATCTGTTCAACGACGCAGCTCACCTGGACTGAGACGCTGCGCCTCCATGCGGAGTACCCCTGGTACGCTCGCGGTGGGGTCCCTAAACGAAGCGGGTTCCCCACTCCCTCTCCCCCGCAAGAGGCTTACAGGGCAGGCATTTGTACTCTTCACCCTCACCCCAGCCCTCTCCCTGAGGGAGAAGGAGTCTGTTGACTGGTACTCATGCTTGGCTGTACACGTTGTCTACCCCTGTCAGCCCGCAAGGGGGGGCACACAGATTGACATCGCGCTCGGCTGATCCATACACTCCGCCCACTACAACTTGGAGACAATGCCATGCAACAGGAGCCTACAGCGCTCAGAATGCCGGACCCAGGCATACGCGATCTCTTTTCGGAAGCCCAGCGATTTCAGTCCTGGCTGGACGTGGAAGCTGCCCTTGCTCAAGCCCAGGCCGAGCTGGACGTGATCCCCTCAGATGCCGCCGACGAGATCACCCGCAAGGCCCGCCTCGAGCTTCTCGACATGGAGGCGATCTACGAGGGACTGGCCAGGACCGGTCACGGCCTTGTACCGCTGATCTGGGAGCTCGATCGCGTCTGCGACGGCGACGCGGGCGGCCACGTTCACTGGGGCGCGACCACGCAGAACATCACCCAGACGGGCAAGCTGCTCCAGCTTCGGAAGGCGCACCGCATCTACCTCGGCCAGCTCGCGCGCATCCTGAAGATGCTGGCAGACCTCGCCGAGCGCACCAGGGACTTCGCTCTGCCCGGACGTACGCACGGCCAGCACGCGGTTCCTGCCACGTTCGGACTCAAGGTGGCTGTGTGGATAGACGAGCTGATACGGCATGTAGAGCGACTGAGGGGATGCGAGGACAGGGTCTTCGTCGCGATGCTGGGCGGCGGCGCGGGTACGCTGGGATCTCTCGGAGAGATCGGTCTGGACATACAGAAGCGAATGGCGGAGAAGCTGGATATGCGACCGATGTCCATGCCCTCCAGAACGACTGCCGACCACCTCTGCGAGTACGTCGTAATACTTGGGATGCTCTCTGCCACATGCTCCAAGATCGGTCGCGAGGTGTACACCCTTATGAAGCAGGAGTTCGGCGAGCTGGAGGAGCCTGTCCCGCCGGGAACGGTGGGTTCCAGCACCATGCCGCAGAAGCGGAATCCCAAGGTCAGCCAGGACATCGTGGCGGACGCAGCCCAGGTCAGAGCTCTAGTCCCGCTCGCTCTCGAAGCCATGATGACCGAGCACGAGGCCGACCGTACAACCAGCGTCATGATGGACAGGGCGCTCACCCAGTCGGTGATTGCCGTCGGCGATATTCTCCAGTACATGATCGAGCTGTTCAGCGGCCTGAAGGTCTTCCCTGATCGGATGCGCCAGAACCTCGACCTCTCCGGTGGGCTGATTATGTCCGAGGCGCTGATGCTGGAGCTTGGCCGTAGAATTGGACGCCAGCGCGCCCACGACGTCATCTACGACGCTGCCCAGGCGTCGGTGGTCGAGGGCCGGCCGTTCACCGAGACGCTGTCGGATGAGAAGGACGTCCTCGACAACCTGTCAGCCGACCAGATCGAGGCGCTGCTGGACCCCACACGATACACGGGCGCGTGTGGGCTGTTGACAGACCGCTTCGCCGAGCAGGCCAGGTCGGTCGCCGCGGACCTCGCAGGCTCCGGCTAGCTTCTCGATTAGCTGAGAGGCAGCCAGCCTGACTTTGGAATCACCCCATCGGCGCGCATCGCGTCGATCTCGTCTTGCGTGCAGCCCAGCTCGATCAGCGCCGACTCCGTATCGCCGCCAAACACCGGGGAGGTTCCGGTGCGCGCCGGAGTCTTACTCAGCTGCTGAGCCGTGCCCGCGTGTTCGACAGCGCCGAACGCCGCGTGTCGCTCTGAGACGACTAATCCCTTCTCACTGGCGTATGAGTCCAGCCTCGCGTCTTCCAATGTCGCGTGGGGAGTCGCCGGAACACCCGCCTCGGAGAGCATCCGCATCCACTCCGAGGTCGAGCGCGACATGAACACCGGCTCTAGCCGGTCCGTCAGGCTGCGCTCTGGAATCGCCGCGAACGGCTCCATCGCCAGCAGTCGTTCACGCTCGGCGTCCCGCTCCGCTGACAGCGCCAGCCATCCGTCCGAAGTACGGTACAGCCTGGATAGGGGACCGCTTCCCTTGGCCTCCGGCCCGCTGATCTCGTCAGGCTCGAATCCTTCGCAGTCGATCATGTACGCCGAAGAGAACGTCGATGCTGTGTACGCCAACGACGTGTCGATCTTCTGACCTCTGCCGGTGCGCTCTCGCTCCAGCAGAGCGAGGATCACGCCATAAGCTGCCATGATTCCGGTGCCGTAGTCGTTGAAAGTGTACGGGGGCGGACCAGGCTCGCCGTCTGCGCCGCCGTTTCGCAGCTGCATTCCCGTCGCCGCCTGCGCGTTCTGATCGAACCCCGGTCGCATGGCCCATGGGCCGTTCTGGCCGAACGCATTGATCGCGGCATATACGATGCCCGGGTTGCGTTCGCTCAGCTGCTCGTAGCCGATCCCCAGACGTTCGGCGACCCCTTTTCTGAATCCGGTCAGCACCACGTCGGAGGTGTCAGCAAGCCTGTAGAAGGCATCCAGTCCGGTGTCTTTGGTTATGTTCAGGCAGATGCTGCGCTTGCCGCGGCCCACGTCCAGCCACGGAGTCAGGCTGGGCGCGCGATGCTCAGGATCGACTTTTATGACGTCTGCGCCGTACTCAGACAGCGTCCTCCCACAGGTGGGGCCGGCCAGTATGATGCACAGGTCAAGAACTCGGACTCCGTCCAACGCTCCAGGCATGATCGCTTCCCTCAACTCATCTCGGCCAGTATAGCCTCATTGTCCTGTCCCAGTCTGGGCGCTGGCGCACGCACTTCGCCCGGAGTGTCGCTCATGCGGACCTGGATACCCACCTGTCGCATTGGTCCGAAATCGAGGTCTTTGACGTCCAGCACTGCGCCGGAGGCTTGCGCGTGCTCGGTCTCCATCCACTCGCGGAGTGTTCTGCACATCGTGAGAGGCACGCCCGCATTCGCCATGAGAGACTCCCACTCCAGCGCCGGACGTTCCAGCCACGGCTCAGCGAACCGCGCCGCCCACTCATCCCGCTCTTCGCGATTCTGGCGCAGCCGGTCGTCGGTCAACGGCCCGAACCAATCGGGATGTCCCAGGACGTCCAGGATCGGCCTGAGTGACCGCTCGTATGTCGCATTCAGGTTGACCCAGCGACCATCCTGGCATCGATAGAACCGCGCGATTGCCGGTGATATTGCCCCAGGACCAGCCTCGACATCCGGTCTGCGCACGACGGCCGATCCCATTGCCGTGAACATCGCGTCGTACAGCGGCACCGTCACGTTCTGGCCTTCGCCGGTACGTGCCCGGTGGAAGAGCGCGGCCGCGAGCGCCGGAGCGGCGACCATCGCCCCGAAGATACTGGCGTATGGCAGGGCGATAAAGCTCGCTCCCTCAGAGCCGTCAGGACTGCGGTCGGCATACACGCCGGTGGACGCCGAAATCAGGAGCTCCGTCCCGGGTACATGCGCCTGCGGATGCTCATCGCCAAAGCCCGGCAGGGTCAGGTGGATGATGTCCGGTCGTATGCCGCGGGCGGTCTGACTATCTACGCAGTACGGGTTCCGACCCGAGTGGAACGCCTCTATGATCGCGTCCGCGCCCAGCACGAGACCCCGGAAAAGGTCGATTTCGTTGTGCCTCACCGTCACAGACCGCTTGCCACGGTTCCAGACGGCGAAGACGGGAGTTCCCCGAAGCGGGTCTCCTTCAGGCGACTCCACCTTGACCACGTCCGATCCCTGGTCGGCCAGCAGCATACCAAGCACCGCTGCGGCCGGGTGGTCCCCGACCTCGAGGACTCGATACCCTGAAAGAGCTCCTGCCATTGATCACCTCCGATGGTGATTTTAACACCTCTACCGTCTGATATACTTCTGCGAGCTAGGATCAAATGGTGTACGCGACATAGGAGACACAGTTGACGTCAATGCCCAGACTGCTCCTGGCTACCCACAATCGCGGCAAGCTCAGAGAGCTGGCAGACCTGCTGGGGGACGTGCCCTTCGAGCTTGTCTCTCTTGCCGACGCAGGTATTGACGTAGATGTCGAGGAGACAGGCAGCACCCTGGAGGAAAACGCGGTCCTGAAAGCCGAGAGGTATCGCGATCTGAGCGGCATGTTGACGCTGGCGGACGACTCCGGTCTGGAAGTCGATGCGCTTGACGGCGATCCCGGCGTACGCTCCGCCAGGTATGCCGGGCCTGACGCCACGGACTCCGACCGCATCCGGCTCCTTCTCAGCAATCTGGGCCATACGCCGCAGAGTTCCCGGACCGCGCGCTTCCGCTGCGTCATCGCGATAGCTGCGCCTGATCGACAGACAAGGTTGTACTCTGGGGTCTGCCGAGGCAGAATCATATGCAAGGCTAGGGGAGACAACGGCTTTGGGTACGATCCTGTCTTCCTGTTCCCAGATCTAGGTCTCACCATGGCCGAGCTATCCCCGGAACAGAAGAACGCCGTCAGTCATCGCGCGTTGGCCGTTCGCAAGGTGGCGACCGCGCTCATGTTCGAGTACGAACGGCGTGGATGAAGCGGTATAATAGTCGAAATGACATCCGTACACTCAGATAATCCCACTGCACCCCTTCTGGATCGTTTCAGGAGACCTCTCCGCGATCTCCGTATTTCGGTAACGGACAGGTGCAACTTTCGATGCCCCTACTGTATGCCCGCCGAGATCTACGGCGAGCGCTACCGATTTCTTCCCAGGGAATCGCTTCTCACCTTCGAGGAGATTACGCGGCTGACCCGCATCCTCGTTCGGCTCGGAGTGGTCAAGGTCAGGATCACCGGCGGCGAGCCGCTGGTGCGTGCAGACGTGGACCATCTCATAGAGATGCTGGCAGGCATTTCCGGCGTCGAAGACCTGACCATGACCACCAACGCCTACCTTCTTCCCCAGTTCGCCAGTAAGCTCAGAGACGCTGGTCTTCAGCGGATCACGATCAGCCTGGACTCGCTGGATGACGAGGTGTTCCGCAAGATGAACGGCCGCAACTTCGGCCCCGAGCGCGTGCTGGAGGGAATCGCGGCTGCCGCTGAGGTCGGATTTAGTCCAATCAAGCTCAACGCCGTCGTCCAGCGCGGCGTCAACGATCACACTATTGTGGGGCTCGCCCGCTTTGCCAAAGAACACGGCTACATAGTCCGCTTCATCGAGTACATGGACGTTGGCACACTCAACGGCTGGAAGATGGATGACGTCGTCTCCGCCGACGAGATCGTTGCGCGAATTGGCGCCGAGATGCCGCTGGAGCCGATACCGGCCAACTACACCGGGGAAGTAGCTAACAGGTTCAGGTTCTCCGACGGCGACGGTGAGATCGGCGTCATAGCCTCAGTAACCAAGCCTTTCTGTGGAGACTGCACCAGAATGAGGCTCTCGCCAGAGGGCCAGCTGGTTACCTGCCTGTTCGCGACGACAGGCACCGATCTGCGGACGCCTCTGCGTTCCGACGCCACCGACGATGAGATCGAAGAGATCGTGCGCGGCATATGGAGCGGCAGGGACGATCGCTACTCAGAGATCAGGACTATGTTTACCGACGAGCCGCGCAAGAAGGTGGAGATGTACCACATCGGCGGCTAGGGTGAGAGTGACCTAAGCCGCTTCGTCGAAAACAAGATGCCCCGCATGTTGCGGGGCATCCGTTTAGATGAGCTAAAGTCAGCTGCTACGCCCTGTCGCGGACTCGGCGAGCCCTATCCCTGATGGACATTGCGCCGCCTACCGCGAGCAGAGCCGCGGCGGCCACTATGGCGAGCAGGACCACTGGCGAGACCGTCTCGCCGCCGACTCCGGGCAGACCCGGCGCGGTGGGCTGCAACGGCTCTGGTGTTGGAGTCGGTGGTATTGGAGTCGCCGTCGGAGGAGGCGTCGGTGTGGCCAGAATTGGCAGACCGCCCGGCTGGACTGTCCACGCGACCGCCTGCTGGGCATGGCGATATGCCTGCATGGCTCCACCTTCGCCCGCTTCAATTTCCATGTCGCCGTTGGCGTCGAATCCGTTCGTCGCGGCATCCAGAAGGCTTACGACCGTGCTGCCGCCGGGCCCTACGAAGAGCCTCGCCAGATCGACGTCATCCTGATCGAGCGCAGACTGAGCTGCGTCCAACGCCAACATGGCGTACCTCTCGGCGTTTGCGGCAGTCGTTGCTGCCAATGCGGCGTGCACCGACCGGCCAGATCCCTCTTCACCCGAAGCTCCCACAGCGTTCGCGACAGCTTTCGCCGCGGCTGCCTGCTCGATCGCTCCGTTGAGACTTTCAGCGGCGCTTGAGACATTCTGCATCACGTCGTCGAGAGAGTCCGCCTCTGAGGCCATAATTGCGCTCATGGAGGCCGATTCCAGCTGGGAATTCAGATCGGACATGGACATGACCAGGTCTCGTGCCTGATCGAGCATGTCCCCGTCAAAGACTTCGGATGCTTCACCCTGGTTAGAGGGACTGGCGGGGGACGAGCCCGCGTCTTCGATAGAGATGGCCCAACCGCTGTATGCAGCGAGCAGGTTGTCGCCGTTGTAGCTGCCAGAACCGCTGTCAAAAGTGAGACTCGCGCTGCCGTCTTCGCCTACATCGAGCGTTCCGACTCTCAGGAATGCCGTCTGCTCCTCTGCGACGAGCCATACGGCGTACTCTTTGCCCGCGTCAGGAGCCGATGCTCCCATCACGCTGACTTCGAGGCCGTCGCTCATACCGGCGGCGTCAAACACTGTAGCAGTGCCCTCTCCAAGTCCATGACCATCGCCTAGGACTGCGGTTGTGGGTACTGCCAGCAGCAACAAGAGAGCCAAGACTAGTAAGAATTTAGACCTGGGCATACTGAATGACTCCCCTCCTTCGGATTTGAGGATAATGACCTGATGATTGTTTGATGATCTGCGAACTTTTACACCGTGATACCCTACCATAAGGCGCAAGTCAAGCATAGGGCCTGTTTGACGATCTTTTTAGACAATTCTTAAAGTCCGCCGCTCAGGACACTCACGCCGGTAGGGTCTATGCTGCCCCCTCTGGGTTCGATCGTTATGCCTACGGCATCGAACTCCCGGAAAGGAGCCACGGGTATGATAACAGTCTGACCGTATCCAGTCGAGTCCACTGTGAACCATCCGGCGCCGTGCACCCGGCTGTCTTTGATCAGCCAGACCTGATAGACCATTCCGTACGGCAGCGGTGGCAGGTCAACCACCAGGAGGAGGACTCTGTTGGATGCGCGCGACGCCACCAGTACCCCCCGCGCGGACTCGCCGGGGCCGACCCCGCTCAGTACATTCACGGAAGCTCCCTGTGACGAGGACATGGGCAGCGTATCGTAACGAGGTTCGAGTTCGTCCGCCTCGGCGTCGAGGGCAAGCGCGGGTTGTTCGGAAGAGGCGTCGTGCAGCCGGTCGTTGAACCACGCGCCGCCGAGAACGATCGCAGCGGTCACCCCCGCCAGCGCTATCTTGCCGGAATGCGCCGACAGACTTCTGAGTACGTCTTCCAGATATGAAGACCAGCTATCACGTATGAGAGCGAGGAAGCGCCTGGGCCGTTCTTCGGACTCTATGCGACCAACCAGACGGTTCTTCACATGTGGCGGAGCCTTCTGCTGAGGAACGGAAAAAGCGAGTCGGGCCACGGTCTCGCCGTCACCCTCCAGCAGGAGGCGGCAGGAGGGACAGGATTCGAGGTGCGACTCCAGGAGCGCTGTCTCAGACTCGTCGATATCGGCCAGTAGATACGACCGGATTAACTCCGTGGCAGAGTCACACTCCGTGTTCGGCAGACTCTTGGATCTGCGGTTCCAGGACATTTCTGAGCTTCTTTATCGCCAGCCGCATCCTGGTCTTGACCGTGCCAAGAGGCTGATCGAGATGTTTGGAAATCTCCGAATGAGTCAGACCTCCGAAGTACGCGAGGACCACCACCTCTCGCTGCTCTGGCCTGAGTGTGGTGAGCGCGTCTTTGAGTCTGCTCCCCTCGAACTGCGCCGTCGCGTACTCGGTGGGATCGTGCTCTCTGGATTCGGTCGGCCTGTTCGTGAGGTCCACGCCATGCCGGATCCTGTTGTAATCTCTCTTACGCTTGCGCAGCTCATCTATCGTCCGGTTGTGCGCGATGCTGAACAGCCAGCTTGTCACGCTCCCGCGAGGAGCCTTGTAGCTGCTCGCGCGCCTCCATATATTGAAGAAGGTGTCCTGAGCTACCTCTTCGGCTGCTCCGGCGTCTCTCAGCATGTGCATGGCCAGAGAGTAAACCGGGCCCGAGTATCTCGTGTACAGAGCTTCGAGGGCCGCCCGATCGCTGGAGCATATTGCCTCGATTAGCTGGCGGTCTTCCGCATGTTCGTAGTCCATGGCTGACACCATGAGAGCAGACCTGTGACAGGCCGCTCACCCTCCATTACGCTTGACTGAGTATCCTAGATTTCGCCTCGATCACCAATCATGTTGTTCCCTGGCACTTGGCGCGAGTGTATTCCGTCTGTTCTAATTGCCTTGATCGACCGGATGATGTGACTCTTACCGTGTTACAACGTCACACCCTCAAAAATGGTTAGGTCTTTGCGAACCAAACTCGCCCATACAGCCCTAGATGCCTCGATTCTCTGCCGGGGCGCGGCCGATCTCGGTCTGTCCCTCGACCGTACACAAGTCTGCCAGTTTCGACGTTTCTATCGCGCTCTGCTCGAATGGAACGCGAAGATGAACCTAACGGCTGTCACCGAATGGGAGCAGGTGCAGCGGCGTCACTTCCTAGACTCACTGTCGCTGTCCGGGACGATTACGGCGCATGGACTGGAGAGAGCTCGATTCATAGACATAGGAAGTGGAGCGGGACTGCCCGGCGTCCCCATGAAGATCGCGTTTCCCGGCATGACCGGCGTCCTGCTGGACTCGACCGCCAAGAGAGTCCGGTTTCTGAGGTCTGTGATCGACACTTTGCCGCTGACCGGCATGGAAGCTCGTCATGGTCGCGCGGAGGAGCTTGCCCGTCTGCCTGACCTGCGCGAACAGTTCGACCTGGTCGTTGCCCGAGCGGTTGCGCCCATGCCTGTGCTTGCCGAGCTGACCCTGCCCTTCTGTCGCCCCGGCGGCCACGTGGTGGTGCACAAGACATCGAGCGCCGCAGAAGAGATTGAGGAGGCCCGGTACGCGATCGACACTCTCGGAGGCGAGGTGAGCGGCATCACGAGAGTGGACATAGATGGCTCCGACTCGGGGAGACTGCTCCTTGCGGTCGCCAAGATCGCCCCGACTCCCGACGGCTACCCGCGTCGCGCCGGAATACCGGCCAAGCGTCCGCTCTCACGTCCGTGACGGCCTCCCTTCGCGTCTGCGAAAATAGTTAGTCACCAATGCGAAGGCTCAGAAGACAGCTTCCTCAGACAGGATCGATCAGACACGGTATCTTCTCATGGCCTACGCTTCTGTCCTATGGGGTCGCGATAGCGTTGATCGGATTCCTTGTTCTCAGGTTCGATCTCGATTGGGGCCGGACCTGGCAGAGCATCCGATCCATCGATCCTTGGCTGTACGCAGTCGCGATCGTGGCCTACTATCTGAGTTTCGTGTTCAGAGGCGCTCGGTGGAGAATACTCGCCCGGAACGCTGAGTCGCGTCGCCCTGAAATAGCCGCGCTTCCATCCACCCGAACCACCGCCACGCTCATTGTCATCGGGTGGTTCATCAACTCGGTCACCTGGCTGCGACTTGGCGACGCTTACCGGGCTTACGCGTTTTCGGAAGATTCGGGGGCCTCATTCTCATGGAGCCTTGGCACTCTTCTTGCAGAGCGTCTCCTGGACATGGCCACTGTCGCAGCGCTGATAGTCGTGAGTGTAGCGCTGCTGACACTTACCAGCGGTCTGGCGGTGTCCGGATACATAATCGCCGCCGCACTGCTCATGACCCTGCTGATCGGCCTGGTTGTCGTCTGGATGAGACTCTACGGGGCGCGACTGGCCAGTCGTCTCCCCCGAAGACTCGAAGAGGCATATCACAGATTTCACGAGGGCACCCTGGGCAGTTTCGACCATCTGCCGACCGTGCTGTCGCTGGGACTCATTGGGTGGCTGTTGGAGATGACCAGACTGTACCTCGTCATGCAGGCGCTGGACATCAGCGTCGGGCTTGCGCTGATTCCTGTCGTAGCGCTGGGCCACGCGATCTTGAGCACGGTCCCAACTCCGGGCGGTGTGGGCGCCGTTGAGCCTGGAGTGACAGGACTTCTCCTGTTGGAACTGGGCAGGCCAGACGCCGTCGCGGTCGCGATAACCGACAGGTCCATAACCTATCTCAGCGTAGTGCTCATCGGTGGACTGCTCTTTCTCGCGAGGCAGGTTATCCGCGCCAGGAGGAGAGGATGCAGGGCGGGATCGCGTGTTCCAACCGGCCCGGAGAGTGTATGAGCGTGGTTTTTGCGGCTGTTTTCGTCGAATTATGCCCAGGTACATGTCATACATATCAATTCATGCTTTTTTCATCTTGACTTGTTTTGAGAATGCGCGTAGACTCCGCGCTTAGAGACATTCCTAAGGGGGGGACAGATATGGTTGCTAAACCGGTTCATCATGTTGTAACACGTCCGGGCAGGTTGCACGGCCACTCAGATTACGACATTCCAGTGGCCGAGGCATTGGTCACTGTGCCGGGCACTCGGAAGAATGACGAGGATGTCTCGTTCTACACGAGAGTCGATCCTCTCGAATCTCAGAACATTGAGAAGGCTGCCGACCGGGAGTGGGTGTGGACCGTTTACACGCCCGAGGTGTACCACTACCGTGAGGAGCACGACAAGGTCAACAAGCCCTTGGTGGACGCTGCCGCGGTCTCCGGTGAGATCGAGCCAACCGGCTCTCCGGACCACAGCAGGGACTATACCGAGGACATTCGCCTCAAGGCCCGTGAGCTTGGATTCGGCGAGGTCGGATTCACTCGATTCGACCGTCACTACGCCTACAAGAGCAAGCGTCGCTGGATCAAGTACGAGCACGCGATCTGCCTCGCCCTCGAACAGGACTACTGGCAGACGCAGACCATCCCCAGCCTCGACGCTGAGTTCGCGCACTTCGGCACCTACGAGATCGAGGGCGCGCTGGGTCTCGAGCTTGCGGCATACATTCGCGAGCTTGGGTACCATGCACAGATACACAGCCCCAACGACAACAGCGCGGCGTACATTCCAATGTTCGTCCAGGCCGGACTTGGACAGCTCGGAGCCAACGGGCAGCTTCTATCGCCCCACTTCGGCTCTCGCGCCCGACTCATGATTATCACAACCGACGCGCCCGTCACCTACGACGAGCCGATCGACTACGGCATCCACCAGTTCTGCCAAGAGTGCCAGGTCTGCGTGAACCGCTGCCCGGGCAGAGCTCTGGTGAAGGAAAAGGTCTGGTGGCGCGGCGTAGAGAAGAACAAGCTGATCTACGACCGCTGCCGGCCCGTCATGGCTACCTACGAAGGCTGCGCGGTCTGCATGAAGGTCTGCCCTGTCCAGCGCTATGGCATGAAGCCGGTGATGGAGCACTACGTCGAAACCGGTGGAGAGATACTCGGCAAGGGAACCGACAACCTCGAGGGTTACGAGCTTCGCGACAAGGGCTACTTCGGCCCTGGCAGGCTGCCGAAGTTCGAGCGCGCCTTCTTCGACTTCCCGCATGGCAAGAAGGACGAGTGGCTCTTCCTCCAGTTCAAGGAGAAGCTCCAGACCAACGGCGATCCCTCCACTGACGATGTGAACGAATTCGTCACCGAGCTTCGGGAGATCCTGGCTGCCGGCGAGACGACCCGGGGAGACGAGTAGCAGCGCGCCGTCACTGGACGGCGCCGACGTGGCACACCGAAGAGCGCAAACGGGGTCAGAACCTGTTCCAGGGACTGACCCCGTTTGGTCTGTCCAACAGCCAAAATTCGACATTCACTGTCCGATTCGATGAGGTAACCAATGCCCGCCTTCAGGAAAGAACACATAGACGCCCTCTTCGGCGAAATAGAGGACAACTACAAGGACAAGCCTGAACGTGAGCAGCTTCATCG